>NZ_JAERJY010000011.1:0-39808 GCF_018257375.1 Providencia sp. JGM181
CGATAATAAAAGGAAAAACTTTGTGAACAACGTAATGATACGTAGAGCCACCTTGGACGATGTCCACGCTATTACACAAATGCACGCAGATTACTCCGCTTATGCCAACACTTTGCAATTGCCTTATCCCACTGAGAAAACGTGGGAAGCGCGACTAGGTGCTAATGATCCGCTGGTGACTCAATTTGTCGCCACACTGGATAATGCAGTGGTTGGGCTACTTGTCGTACATCAACCAGCTCAAATACGTCGCCGACATGTAGCGAGTTTCGGTATTACTGTGAGCCAGGCTCATCAAGGCAAAGGAATTGGTTCAAAATTAATGCAAGTTATGGCGGATTACTGTGACAATTGGCTGAATGTTCACCGCATTGAATTAGAAGTCTTTGCCTCTAATGGTAGCGGCTTGGGTCTATATGAGAAATTTGGCTTCAAGCAAGAGGGGATTTTGCGTGATTACGCTTTTCGTGATGGTGAGTATGTGGATGCGATAGTGATGAGCCGAATTAAATCGAAAATTTAAGCAGATATATAAATTAAAAATGCCACTCGAAAGTGGCATTTTTAAGTCCATTAAACACCAACTAAGCTACGTAACGGGATCCCAAATTGGCAATGTAAACGCCGGATCATCGGTAGAGTTAACTTTCGCTTTCTATTTAAAATCTCGTAAACTCGATTAGACTTTCCAATCGCTGCTTCTAAATCTTTAACGGTTAAGCCTTGCTGCTCCATTCGGAATTTAATCGCTTCAATCGGATCAGGCGCTTCAATCGGATAATGTCTCTTTTCATACTCTTCAATCAATAGACACATCACTTCAAAATAGTCCCCTTCTGGGGTATTCAACTCTGGCTCGTTATCAAACATCGGAGAGACCGCTTTTAATGCCGCCTCATAGTCTTGTTCCGTTCTGATGGGTTTAATTTGCATAATCATGACAGTAACTCCATCGTTTCTGCGTCAATTTCATCATATTGTTCATGAGTTCCTATGAACTTCACAAATATCCATCCACGCTGATATGCAATCGCAACAATGAGTCGATAATAATTTCCCTTTATATTAAAAACCACACGCTTATTTTTTAAAATACTGGCGTTTCGGTACATTCCTTTTATATCAGCAGGTGTTTTCCATGCAGCTTTTACCGCTTCATCAACCCAAGCTTTCAGTGGCTGCTCCGTTTCAGGGTATTTAACCCAAAAATCTTTCAGAGTTTTAATGGATATGATTTTCATACCGCATTTATAGTCCCATTTCGGGAGCATGTCAAATTTAAGTCCTATTTTGGGACTATCAATAAATATTCTTCTTTCCCAAAAAAAATGCCACTCGAAAGTGGCATTTTTGTATTCAGATTAGAGCGTTAATCAACGATTATTTATCGCCTAGCAGAACTGAATCCAGTGCGATTTCAATCATTTCATTGAACGTTGTTTGACGCTCTTCTGAAGTTGTTTGCTCGCCAGTTTTGATGTGATCAGAAACGGTACAGATAGTCAGTGCGCGGGCACCAAATTCAGCAGCCACACCGTAGATACCTGCGGCTTCCATTTCCACGCCGAGGATGCCGTATTTTTCCATCACTTTAAACATGTCTGGATCTGGAGAATAGAACAGATCCGCAGAGAACAGGTTACCAACACGAACGTTTACGTTACGCGCTTTTGCCGCTTCAACCGCGTTATGCACTAAGTCATAATCTGCAATTGCCGCAAAATCATGGTCTTTGAAACGCTGACGGTTCACTTTAGAGTCTGTGCATGCGCCCATACCGATAACCACGTCACGCAGTTTCACGTCATCCATGACTGCGCCACATGAACCAACACGGATCAGCGTTTTAACGCCAAAATCAGTGATCAACTCTTTTGCATAGATGGAGCATGAAGGAATACCCATTCCATGACCCATAACGGAAATTTTACGACCTTTATAAGTCCCTGTGAAACCTAACATACCGCGTACGTTATTCACTTGGCGAACATCTTGAAGGAAAGTTTCTGCAATGTACTTCGCGCGCAGTGGGTCACCCGGCATCAGTACGACGTCTGCGAAATCACCCATTTCTGCATTAATATGTGGAGTAGCCATTCGTATTCCCTTTTAATCATTAAAATTGTGCACAATAAATAAGGCAGTTTCCTGCCTTATTTTCAAATCACCCTGTCGCAAGCTTAAAACATCGGCTTACCGTATTCCATTGGTGATAAATCAAAATAATTCGCGACTGTCTGGCCAATATCCGCGAACGTTTCACGGTGACCTAAAGAACCAGGTTTAACTTTTGGTCCGTAAACCAGCACTGGGATGTGTTCACGAGTGTGGTCTGTGCCTGGCCAAGTTGGGTCGCAGCCATGGTCAGCGGTTAAGATCAGAATGTCGTCTTCTTTAACCAGTTTCAGCATTTCAGGTAAGCGGCTATCGAATAACTCTAATGCTGCGGCATAACCAGCAACATCACGACGGTGACCGTATGCAGAGTCAAAATCTACAAAGTTAGTGAAAACGATGGTGTCATCACCCGCGATTTTCATCTCTTCTAAGGTTGCGTCAAACAGAGCATTAATACCTGTTGCTTTGATTTTTTTGGTGATACCAACGTGTGCATAGATATCGGCAATTTTACCGATAGATACCACTTCACCTTGTTTTTCTTCCACTAATTTTTGCAGAACGGTTGGCGCTGGTGGCTCTACCGCTAAGTCATGACGGTTACCCGTACGCTCAAAGTGACCCGCTTTGTCGCCAACAAATGGACGCGCAATGACACGACCGATGTTGTAACCACCTTTGGTTAACTCTTCACGGGCAATTTCACACAGCTCATACAATTTGTCTAAGCCGTAAGTCTCTTCATGGCACGCGATCTGGAATACAGAGTCCGCAGAGGTATAGAAAATTGGCTTGCCAGTTTTCATGTGCTCTTCACCCAGTTGGTCCAGAATGACCGTACCCGATGAGTGGCAGTTACCTAAGTAACCCGGTAAATTGGCTTTTTCTACCAGTGTATCCAGCAATTCTTGTGGGAAACTGTTTTCGTGTTTTTCGAAATAGCCCCAATCAAACAGAACAGGAACGCCTGCAATTTCCCAGTGACCAGACGGCGTGTCTTTACCTGAAGATAACTCGCTTGCATAACCATATGCACCGATAATTTCTGCATTTGGATCCAGACCCGCAGGGAATTTTCCGCTTGATTCTTCCCCTGCTTTTCCTAAACCTAATTTTGTTAAGTTCGGTAGGTGTAATGGACCTTTACGACCTTTGTCTGCTTCCCCGCGAGCACAAGCTTCTGCGATATGACCCAGAGTGTTCGAACCTTCGTCGCCGAATTTGTGGGCATCACCTGCAGCGCCGATCCCGAAGGAATCCAGTACCATGATAAATGTGCGTTTCATATTTATTCTCCTGCGATACAGCTTATCTGTTCATCGCGTCATCTAACCCGCACCCTTCTGTGAAAGATGCGGATATCGGTTTATTCACTAATTTGACGATAGACCATTGGTGTCGCTTCTGGGGCTTTATCCCCAATAATCATAGCAGCGCGAACTTCTTTCGCCGCCTCTTCCCAGGATTTTTCGCTATTGGCATGAATGATCGCAAGTGGAGTTTGGGTATCAACTTTGCTACCTAATGCTGCGATATCACTTAAACCAACGCTGTAATCGATAGAATCTGAAGCTTTACGACGACCACCACCTAACGTTACCACAGACATACCCAGTGCTCGTGTGTCCATTTGTGTGATAATGCCCGCTTGAGGCGCGTAAACGGCTTTACTGAGGACAGCTGTTGGCAGATATTTGCTGTAATTCTCAACAAAATCTTTTGGCCCTTTTTGTGCTGCGACCATACGCCCAAACACTTCAGCCGCTTTACCGTTATCCAGCACCGCTTGTAATTTCTGACGCGCATCGTCACGATCCGATGCCAATTTACCTGAAACAAGCATCTCCACACACAGCGCCATGGTGACTTCGAACAAACGTGGGTTACGGTATTCGCCCGTCAAGAATTGCACGGCTTCGCGGACTTCAACGGCATTACCGGCGCTAGATGCCAGTACCTCGTTCATGTCAGTTAATAATGCGGTGGTATTGCAGCCTGCTCCATTGGCGACTTGCACGATAGATTCAGCCAGTTGCTCTGATTTTTCGTAGGTTGGCATAAATGCACCAGAACCCACTTTAACGTCCATCACTAACGCATCTAACCCTTCGGCTAATTTTTTACCTAAGATAGACGCAGTGATAAGTGGAATAGAATCCACAGTCGCCGTGATATCGCGAGTCGCATAGAAACGCTTGTCAGCTGGGGCTAGAGAGTTAGTTTGACCAATAATCGCTACGCCCACATTTTTGATAATGTCGCGGAAACGTTCATCATCAGGGAAGATATCAAATCCAGGGATAGCTTCGAGCTTATCAAGGGTTCCACCGGTGTGACCTAAGCCGCGACCGGAAATCATCGGAACATAACCACCACATGCAGCGACCATTGGGCCTAACATTAATGAAGTCACGTCACCCACGCCACCGGTGGAGTGTTTATCCACGAGTGGGCCATTAAGATTCAGTGATTTCCAATTTAATACGGTACCTGAGTCACGCATCGCTAGCGTTAGCGCAACACGTTCTGGGGTTGTCATATCATTGAAATAGATGGTCATTGCTAGGGCTGCAATCTGACCTTCAGAAACCGTGTTATCACGCACACCATTAATGAAGAAGCGGATCTCTTCCTCGCTTAATGGTTTGCCATCACGTTTTTTACGAATAATTTCTTGAGCGAGAAACACAATAGGCTCCTTAATTCACATCGAATTCTTCGGCTAAATAGTCACGGCTGTTACCCAAGTGAGATTGGGCAACAGTCTGATGTCACTAATAATTGCGATTATTAATAGCTACTAGAGGATTTTTTAACGTCAAATCCCAGCGTATTTAATAAATTCGCTAATAAGCTAGATGCGCCGAAACGGAAATGGCGAGCATCAGCCCAGTTATCGCCTAAGATTTTGCTTGCTAAGGCTAAATATTGTGCTGCTTCTTCAGCGGTACGAACGCCGCCAGCAGGTTTGAAACCAACACTTTTCGCAACGCCCATATCATGAATGACTTGCATCATGATTTCTGCGCTTTCTAAAGTGGCATTTACAGGCACTTTACCTGTAGATGTCTTAATAAAATCAGCACCTGCATTAATTGAAATTTCAGACGCTTTACGGATTAAAGCGGCATCTTTTAGTTCGCCAGTTTCAATGATCACTTTAAGTAATACATTTGCAGCCGCACAAGCATCTTTACATGCTTTCACTAAATCGAAACCGATTTTTTCATTACCAGCCATCAGTGCACGGTATGGGAATACAACGTCAACTTCATCCGCACCATAAGCAATGGCAGCTTTAGTTTCTGCTAAAGCAATCTCAATATCATCATTACCATGTGGGAAGTTGGTGACGGTTGCAATGCGGATATCTGGCGTTCCTTGCTCACGTAAAGTTTTACGTGCGATAGGAATAAAACGAGGATAAATACAGATAGCAGCGGTGTGACCTGCTGGGCTTTTTGCCTGGTGACATAAGGCGATCACTTTTGCGTCAGTGTCGTCGTCATTTAACGTGGTTAAATCCATCAGGGTCAGTGCGCGTTGCGCTGCTGCTTTTAAATCAGTCATATAACTCTCCAACGATGTTAATTCTTTCAGAACGATACGTTCTTTGTTGGCGAGCGGGCTTGTTCCATAAAGATGCTAGTTAGGTTTTCCAAACTCAGCAGCTGAGATCCATCTCACCGCACGATGCCCTAGAGCCAGTTGACTCTATGAACTATCAGTTCCGTGGCAACTTACTGTTACCTATTTGACCACGTAACTGGGGTATTTTATGCGCTACAAATCACATTTATCGACTGAACGTTACATTATTAAATATATATTCGTGAACGATATCACAATTCCACGGGTAATTGCTCACTCTTTGTCAGCCATTATACAAGCTGCAGCCTTCTCGTCTTAAATTGATTACGTTAAGAATAGTTGAAAAAGTAAGAGTTACGATAAAAACCAGAAAAAGAATATCGCAGAAGAAAATGACAGCGGAAAGACCAATCGCCTTTCCGCTACACAAACAGGGGGATTACATTGCGGTCATTGCAGCTAATGTTAAGAAGAAGCCAGCAATCGTTGCACTCATTAAGTTAGAGAGTGTACCCGCCATAACAGCTTTCATACCTAAACGAGCCACATCACTACGGCGATTTGGTGCCATTCCACCTAAACCACCCAGCAAAATTGCTACAGAAGATAAGTTCGCGAAACCACACAGTGCAAAGGAAATAATCGCTTTAGTATGATCAGACAGAACTTGTTTGCCCGCCGCAATCACATCCGCATCTGCTTTCATATATTCGCCGAAGTTCATGAAAGCAACGAATTCGTTTACAACCACTTTTTGCCCGATGAAAGAACCGGCAATTGTCGCTTCGCTCCACGGCACACCAATCAGGTATGCGATTGGGGCAAATACCCAACCTAGTAATAATTCGAGGGATAATTGCGGATAGTCAAACCAGCCACCCACGCCACTTAAAATACCGTTAATTAATGCAATTAATGCGATGAACGCCAGTAACATTGCCCCCACGTTCAGAGCCAGTTGCATACCGGATGCTGCACCAGATGCGGCTGCATCGATGATGTTCGCTGGGCGATCTTCTTCTGCCACTAAATCTTTAGCATCCACATCATCTTTAGCAACTTCAGTTTCAGGAACCATTAACTTAGCAAACAGTAATCCACCCGGTGCCGCCATGAAGGATGCCGCAATCAGATATTCCATTGGAACACCCATTTGCGCATAACCCGCTAATACTGAACCCGCTACAGACGCTAAACCACCACACATGATGGCAAACAGCTCAGAGTTAGTCATGGTAGAAATATAGGGACGAACAACCAGAGGCGCTTCAGTTTGACCGACGAAAATATTCGCGGTTGCAGACAGTGATTCGGTTCTTGACGTTCCCAGTACCTTTTGCAGACCACCACCTAGAATTTTGATGACCAGTTGCATGATGCCGAGATAATACAGGACTGCAATCAGAGATGAGAAGAAGACGATGATCGGCAATACACGGAAAGCAAAAATAAAGCCGCCGCCGCCAAATAATTCAAACATTTTGTCGGAAACTAGACCACCAAAGATGAAACTCATCCCATCTTGACCGTAACCGATAACTTTAGAAACACCGTCGGACATGCCTTGTAAAACGCTACGTCCCGCAGGGGAGTAAAGAACGAATGCGCCGATAGCGACTTGGATTAAAAAAGCACCGCCGACTGTACGAAGTCTAATTGCGCGACGATTGCTGGAGAAGAGAACGGCTATCGCAATAAGCACCGCCATCCCAACAATACTCAAAATGAGTTGCATGGAAGTATCCCTGTTCACTTAATTCTAGGTTAATGTATAAAGAAACTCGCAAGATTCCACGAATCTTAGTTCGATGATTATAACCAGTCATCATTAATAACCCCCAACATTCATCACAAATCCAAAGTGCAATAAGTAACATAAATTCAAATATTGTGACGAAAATCACAATAGAAGATCAGTTTAGTCTGGAAAGGCACTAAAGCGATAGTCGAAGAGGTAAAAAGCTGAATGGATTTACTCGGATAAATACATAAAATACTTAAGGAATAATTATTAATTGACTAATTATAGTCTAAATTAGATTAAATAACGTCCGGCTATTGTTGTAAAGTTGTTGTGCTATTTCATCCGGAGATTCGTGGCGCAGCTCACACAAAGATTGAAATACCCATTGAATACGCTCAGGCCGATTAGGCTCACCTTGAAAACCGGATACAGGCATATCCGGTGCATCGGTTTCAAACACAAGGCAACTTAACGGAAGTTGAGCCATCACTTGGCGGGTTTTATTCGCTCGCTCATAAGTGATTGTCCCACCTACGCCAATGTAATACCCCAGTTTCACAAAACTTTCGGCTTGAGAAAGACTGCCTGCAAAACCATGCACTACACCACGTGCGGGGACTTCATAGCGACGTAACATCGCAACCAACTGGTCATGGGTTTTTCGTGAATGCAGAATAACGGGTAAGTCAAACTGCTTTGCTAACTTCAATTGGCGCTGAAGCAATATTTGCTGCCTTTCAAACTGAGGATCTTCCATATAGAGGTCAAGCCCAATCTCTCCTACCGCCACGCATTTTTGGCTTTTACGCATCAGGAAATCCGTCAGTTTTTCAAAATGGGATTCTTGAAACTGGCTTAAATATAGAGGGTGAAATCCCATTGCTGCGTGGAGTTGAGAATACTCATGCGCTAAATTCCAGATGCGCTGAAAGTTATCCTGACTAACCGCAGGAATAATAATATCCGTAATTCCACCTTGCTTCGCGGTTTCTAGGCTTTCTGTAATTGCCTCACTGAACGGCGGAAAATCAAAATGACAGTGGGTGTCAATAAATCGAATATTATCACTCATGAGCAGGATTGCCTTGCAGGGCGCTAGCACTTGCTGCCTCGGCCGTCTTTCCTGCCAATAAAGACTCTCGCTGATCCTCCATATGCATCAATTCTAATGAATTGGTGTTCTTAGAAAATCGACTGAAATCAGCATCATTACTCGCAAACTGTTGAGCTAATGCGGCAATAAAGTAACGCCCACAGCGTCGTCCGACATGGTAATCTTGGTTTAAGGCGCTAATTTTGCTGCCTAAAGCACTGCTTTTCAGTGGTGTCGGTGGGTATATTTCAAAAATCTGCACGCCATCGGGTGGATTTTCGATGAATTCCTGGGTTTTTCGGTAACTCTTCAAGTGAACTTTTAACATGGCCGCCATGCGTTGCAGCGCCGAATTGTCACCTTCAAGCCAGCGTGTCATGCGTTTTACCCACTCAGGTGTAAAGTACATTTGAGAAGGTACAGTGCGGATCACAACTATCGTATCAGCCCCACGACGATAAGCTTCCTCGACAGGAATCGCTGCGCTTATTCCTCCATCGTGGTATCGCACGCCGCTAAACTCTACGCCAGTTCGATAAAATCCAGGAATGGCGCTAGAAGCACGAATGATATCCAACCAAGAATCCGCATCAGGCTGTAAAAATGCTGCTGAAAAATCATCGCTACGACTGGCTCCCATATAGAATTCACGACCAGAATCTAATAATTCAAGCCCTGCATCCATATTAAGTGGAAACTCTTTCGCCGTCGTTTCAATCAACCAATCAAGGTCAATTAAGTTTCCTCCACGAATAAATCTCAGCGGGTTAAAAAAATTAAGATTTGTGGTATAGCGAGTAATAACTCGGCGGGCATATCCGGCTTGACCACAAATATAAGCGGATAAATTTTGGGCACCCGCAGACGTCCCTATCATCAAATCAAAAGGGTTAAAGTTTTCTATCAGAAATTCATCCAATACACCGGCCGTAAAAATACCACGCTGACCGCCACCTTCGCAGATAAGGGCAGTTTTTCTTCCGTTAATTTCATCAGAAAACGCGAGTGGCTCAATCGTGCCTAAAGTGACTGGAACATGCTTTCCCATAGTAACCCTTTCTCTATATTGACGTGTATTTAATCAATCCCATTATAAATATGATTAAATTAAATGATTCTCATTAAACCGCTTTTCTCAGGGAGAGCAAATAGTAAAATGAGCTTTCGGCTGAAAGCCCATTTAAAAGAAATTACTTGTTCGTCAGAACTAAACCATTCTGTACTGATTTTACCCCTTTCGCGGTCGATGCAATCTGTACAACTTGATTTATCTGCTCGCTAGATTTGAGAAAACCAGAGAGGTAAACCACACCCTGAACAGTTTTCACCGACACACTATTACTTGGGAGCCCACTGGTACCTAAGAGTTTGCTTTTAATATCCGCAGTAATGGACGAATCATCAATATAGGTATCGGTGCTTTTCACACCACTAGAGATGGCATTACCTGTATCTTTTCCTGCCATTTCAACAGTTTTAGCTGCGCTGTCCCAAGTTTCTGAAGCTTGTTTTTTCAAGGCGCTATCAGATGATGAGCTACAAGCAAAAAGTGCCCAGCTCAATCCAATGACACCTAAAGAACGTAAAACGGCGATCTTTTTCATTGGAACCTTCCTCTTGGTATGATTAATAAACTAACAATGTCATAGCCTAAGTAAAAAACAGGTAAAAATAAAGCCAAATAACTTATCTTCTAGAGTATGACTCAAGGTAATTTTCAGTTTTGAGATAATTAATCTTAATTAGATGATTTGAATAAGAAATTAAAAATAATTGTCTAATATCTATCGATGAGAAAAATAGAAAAAAGGTGCCTGTATCACCTAACCCACAATCAGAGAGAAATGTGGGGGATCGCTCCCCCACCAGACTACTCAACGCATAACAGAGTAGCTTGAACCATTGTGTTTCCACTCACCACGTTAACCGAACAGAGTCGGTCTCGTAGCAGCAGTGAAAGGCACAATACCGTGGCGCACACGGTCATTAGCCCGATAAGAGCAAACTTGGTCATTCCTCTTGACTCCTGTACAAAAAGGAGACAGAATCCAATTGTCTGGGTTGGAGACTGCCTCGAGTTACTGTTAATTGAACTCGGGGCTTTCGTCTTTTTGGCCTCACAACTTATTATTCACTTAAACCAATAGTTTGCTTGAACCAAAATGATCCAAGCACCCACCGCCATCATAGCAGCATGCTCATCGCGAAAAAATACTGATTCGATTAGTTATAGCATTGAAAATATTAATAATTAATAGAATAAATAACAAAAATGGCCAACTCGGTTGACCATTTAAATATAAACACATTAATTAGAGATAATGATTAGTGTTCGCGTGTTTTGCGGAATCTCACTTCAGGATAACGTTCGCTGGTTAAATTCAAATTAACCATTGTCGGTGCAATATACGATAAGTTATCACCACCATCTAAGGCTAAGTTTTGCTCATTTTTGCGCTTAAATTCTTCGAATTTCTTCACGTCATCGCATTCAACCCAGCGAGCAGTAGAAACGTTAACCGCTTCATAAATCGCTTCAACGTTATATTCGCTCTTCAAGCGAGAAACCACCACGTCGAACTGGAGCACCCCTACCGCGCCCACAATCAAGTCATTATTGATTAATGGACGGAAAACCTGCACAGCCCCCTCTTCGGATAACTGCACCAAACCTTTCAGTAGCTGCTTCTGCTTCAGCGGATCACGCAGACGAATACGACGGAATAATTCAGGTGCAAAGTTCGGGATCCCTGTAAATTTCAGCTCTTCACCTTGCGTGAAAGTATCCCCAATTTGGATAGTACCGTGGTTATGTAAACCAATAATATCCCCTGCATAAGCATTCTCAACTTGAGAACGGTCACCCGCCATAAAGGTCAGTGCATCAGAAATCACCACGTCTTTCTTAATGCGAACTTGGCGCAGTTTCATCCCTTTTTCATAGGTACCCGAGACGATACGCATAAACGCAACACGGTCACGGTGTTTTGGATCCATATTCGCCTGAATTTTGAATACAAACCCAGTGAATTTTTCTTCTGTGGCTTCAACTTCACGCACATCAGTTTTACGTGCCTGAGGTGCAGGTGCCCACTCAACGAGACCATCAAGCATATGATCCACACCGAAGTTACCTAAGGCGGTACCAAAAAATACAGGGGTCAGTTCGCCCGCTAAGAATGCATCGTGGTCAAATTCATGGGAAGCCCCTTGAACTAGCTCCAGCTCTTCACGAAGCTGAGAAGCTAACTCATCACCAACAGCCGCGTCTAATTCAGGATTATTTAACCCTTTAACGATGCGAACTTCTTGAATTGTGTGACCTTGACCTGTTTGGTACAAAATGGTTTCGTCACGCAGTAAGTGGTAAACACCTTTGAATAACTTACCGCAGCCAATTGGCCATGTGATTGGGCAACAAGCAATTTTCAGCTCATTTTCCACTTCATCTAACAGTTCCATTGGGTCGCGAATATCACGGTCCAATTTGTTCATAAAGGTCAGAATTGGCGTATCGCGCAGGCGGGTAACTTCCATCAGCTTACGAGTACGATCTTCAACCCCTTTACCGGAGTCGATGACCATTAAGCAGCAGTCAACGGCGGTTAATGTACGATAAGTATCTTCCGAGAAGTCTTCGTGTCCTGGGGTATCTAACAAGTTCACTAAACAATCATTATAAGGAAATTGCATCACAGAGGTGGTGATTGAGATACCACGCTGCTTTTCCATTTCCATCCAGTCTGATTTGGCATGCTGGTTAGAACCGCGACCTTTTACCGTTCCCGCACGTTGAATTGCGTGTCCGAAAAGTAATACTTTTTCAGTGATCGTGGTTTTACCTGCATCGGGGTGAGAAATGATAGCAAACGTTCTACGGGTGCTAACTTCATGGAGAAAATTCTGATCTGTCATTTAACCGTTCTTTTCGTCTATATCCAGATTTGTATGGGCATCAGGAAGAGGCTCGAGGTGGCTCTAAGCGCAGCAAATCCGTATTGTTAATCGTAATTGGCGGTTATTTTCGCAGATCTTGGGGTTATAAACAATCAGAGCCTGAAATGTTAGGTGCTCCACCCACTGGATGGAGCCCAATAAATTTACATCGACGCTGCCACTAACTGAGCAATTTCTAGTCCTAATTCTTGTGTGCTGGCATTTCCGCCCATATCGCGAGTCAAGTGACGACGTTCACGAATCGCCGTTTCAACCGCTGACATGATCGTATCGTGCATTTCTTGACAACCGAGATGCTGCATCATCATCGCTGCCGCCCAGATAGTCCCAATTGGGTTGGCAATATTTTTCCCAGCAATATCTGGCGCAGAACCATGTACCGGTTCAAACATCGATGGAAACTGTTTTTCAGGGTTGATATTCGCTGACGGTGCAATGGCAATCGTCCCCGTACACGCAGGACCAAGATCCGACAAAATATCCCCAAATAAGTTTGATCCCACAATCACATCATAAAATTCCGGCATTCTCACTAAGTTAGCCGCAAAAATATCAATGTGGAATTGATCGACTTTCACATCTGGATACTGTTTTGCCATTTCAGCCACACGGCTATCCCAATACGGCATGGAGTGGAATAACCCATTGGATTTCGTGGCTGAACTTAAATGTTTTTTATCCCGAGAACGGGCAAGTTCGAAAGCATATTTTAAAATTCGGTCAGTCCCTTTGCGGGTAAAAATACTTTGCTGGGATACCATTTCATCTTCCGTCCCTTCATACTGAATCCCGCCAATTGCAGAATATTCGCCCTCTACGTTTTCACGCACTACATAAAAATCAATATCCCCTGGTTTTTTATCCGCTAATGGGCATTTAATTCCCTCAAATAAACGAACTGGGCGCAGATTCACATATTGATTAAACGCACGGCGGATTGGTAGTAATAAGCCCCATAAGGAAATGTGGTCAGGAACCCCCGGAAACCCAACGGCACCAAGGAAAATAGCATCAAATTTTTTCAGTTGCTCTAAGCCATCTTCCGGCATCATGCGTCCTGTACGATGATAGGTTTCACACGACCAATCAAAGTGTGTAAAGTTAAGTTTTACACCATGCTTCTGCGCCGCTGCCTCTAAAACACGTAATCCTTCAGGGATCACTTCCGTTCCAATTCCATCACCCGGAATGACTGCTATATTGAATTGTGCCATTTTCAACGCCCTTATTATTATCTATGCATGTCCTCCAGTTTATGGCTTGCTGTGATAAAGTATAGGCATGAACTGTAATCCCTAGGTTTACAAACTATGAACAAGCTACCTTTGCTTGAAGATATCCGTGTATTTGTCACCGCCGCCCGATTGATGAGCTTCTCTCAAGCGGCAGAGCAACTATTGGTATCTCCAGCCTATATATCGAAACGCATTAAATTACTGGAAGAAAACTTAGGGCAAACGCTGTTTTTCCGTAATGCTCGCGCCATTCAATTGACGCCTGAAGGGAAAATTGTTCTGCATAGTAGTGAGCGGTTACTGGAAGAATTGGAACGTATGCAGGGAGAATTACAAGCTTGCCGCGAGGAGATCAGCGGAGAGCTGCGCATCAGTTGCAGTACAGGCTTTGGTAGCACCTATCTGAATCCCTTTATTCTGGCATTACGTGCTGATTATCCTCTTTTAGGTATTGATCTGACGTTAACGGATCGATCTGTCGATATCATCAGTGAAAACATCGATCTTGATATCTGCATTGGCGGCACCATTTCGGATCAATTTATTGCACGCCGGTTAGCCCGCAATAGCCGAGTACTTTGTGCCTCACCTGCATATATTCAAAAATATGGACAGCCTTCTTTGCCCCAAGAGCTAGAGCAGAAACATTTGTGCATTACCATCAAAGAGCGCAATCAAGCTCCCGCAATCTGGAAACTAGAGCACCAACAAGAAAGCATGACCATCACACCGAATAGTAAATTAATGGTCAATAACGGTGAAGTCGCCAAACAGTGGTGTCTCAGCGGTGAAGGAATTTTATTACGTTCACTTTGGAGTGTACTTCCTGAACTTCAGTCAGGAAAATTAGTGCGCGTTCTACCACAATGGCATCAAGGTGCTGACGTTTTTGCTGTCTATTCACGTAGTTTACGTAATAGTGCTAGTCTTAGAGTTTTCATTGAAAATCTTGAAAAGTATCTCGCCACCCATTTACCACCCATCTTTGGGGATGAATATAACCAATTGGATGCCCATTAATGACCGAACCAGAGACTTTTAAAGAGCGCTTACTCAAGCTATTAAAACAGAAAAAAATGAGCCAGTTAAAAGTTGGGGAACAGCTTGGTGTTTCCCGTACTGCCGTCAATAAATGGACAAAAGGCGGCATGATTGACGAAGATAACCTCAATAAGCTGGCAGACTTACTCGATGTCGATAAGATTTGGCTCAAGTATGGTGAATATACGCAATCCCAACATTCCTTATCTGGAGTAGGCAGCACGCGCAATATCAACGAAGTGCATTTACAAGAATCGGCGGAGATCGTCACTTGGGAATGGGATTTATTGACTGGCGAACTGAATTATTCCGATAACGTTGAAGCGGTGTACGGCATAAAAATCACCACCAACGAAGATTTCTGGGCGTTAATGGATCCGGCATCCAAAGATAAGCTCGTCAATGGTTACTCCAAAATTATTAAAGAAGGCGGCGCCCATGAAATGGATTTTAAAATCAACTGGGAAGGTGACTACCGCTGGATAACATCCAGAGCCGCGGGCGTTAAAGGACCTAACGGCAAAGTCACAAAATTAGTTGGGATCAGCTTGGATAATACTGAGCGCAAAAACAATGAGTTACGTCTACGAAAAATCAAATGCTATTTTGATGTGTTACTGACACACTTCCAACATTTGGTTGCCTTTACCGACAAAGCCGGAGAAATCCTCGCCAGTAATCTTAAAAGCCAATCAACAGATATTGATTATTTAGCCTTACAGCGCCTTCTCTATCAGTTAGCCATTAATCATAAAACATGGCTCGACGATGTTATCCAAACAGGCCGTGGGCAAATTGTGTTTCAGGACAAGCAGATCACCGCCTACCATCATCTTAATGATGAGCATCAATCCTTCTTAATGTTTGAACTAAAACCCTCGTAAATATCAGCAAAAACCCCAGTGATTAAACTGGGGCTTTCCGGCTATCAACCTACACATTCGCCATCATAAATCCAACACCAGCCGTTTGCCCTTCGCTCGAGAAACACACAGCATCATGGTTTTTTGCTCCGCTTTCTCATCATCGTCAAGATACAAATCACGATGGTCGGCTTCCCCTTCCAAAATTGCCGTTTCACAGGTTCCACACACACCATTGCGGCACATACATTCCACCTTTATGCGCTTATCCGCTTCGATAACCTGCAAAATGGATTGATCTTCTGCAACTTGCAAACTAAATCCTGAGCGCTGAAAATGCACTTCAAAAGAGTCCCCTCCACTCGCCACCTCCCCAAAATTTTCAAAATGCACTCGTGCGCTGCCAAGATGCTGATTGCCCTGTTCAATGACTTCATTAATCAGTCTTTCAGGCCCACAGACATACACATGGCTATTTTTAGGTTGGGATTGGATTAATGTGGCAACAGGCATCCGTTGACCTTGGGATTTATCATAAGTGTGTAAACGGGAGCCAATACGCGCCTGCAATTCATCAACAAACGCTGCCGTCGCTTTATCACTGAACCCGTAATGAAGCTCAAAATCCATTCCTGAGTGCTCAAGCTCATACAAATAGGATAAAAATGGTGTGATCCCAATCCCTCCTGCGATCAAAATATGTTTACTGCTCTGCTCTTGTGCTAATGCGAAAAAATTTTGCGCAGGGGATAAATAGAGTGCATCCCCCTGCGCAATGTTATCGTGCATGAAAACAGAACCCCCTTTCGAGTTTTGATCACGCAAAACAGAGATACAGTAACGTTCGCACTGCTGAGGGTCGCTTATTAATGAATAAGCACGTTGTAGCCCAGTTTGCTCATCCATGTGAACCGTGACATGGCTACCCGCGCTAAACGGGTTAAGTTGTCCTTCTTGCGCCACGAATTCGAACATTTTAATGGTTGGGCTGACCTGTTCAATTCGGCTAACATTCACCGCTATTTTTTGTTGGCTCATCACAGTTCCTTTTTCCGTTACGCGATATCAAGGCACAAATATTTGATGCTTAAATAATCATCGATACCATAATGGGAGCCTTCTTTACCTAGCCCCGACTGCTTAACCCCACCAAACGGAGCCACTTCGTTTGAAATCAAACCGGTATTGATCCCAACCATGCCGCTTTGCAGCTTTTCAGCCACTCGGTAAATACGGTTTACATCCCGAGAAAAGAAGTAAGCGGCTAAACCATAAATGGTGTTATTGGCACGGCGGAGAACGTCACCTTCATCAGTAAACCGAATCAATGTGGCAATCGGGCCAAAAATCTCTTCATGGACGATATCCATTGAATCATCGACATCCACCAGCACTTTCGGATTGATAAAATGGCCATGCTCCTCAATTTCAGAACCTAATGTCACTCGGCGAGCACCTTTAGCAAGGGCATTCTCAAGCAGTTGGTTCATTCCATCAATCGCCTTAGTGGTGATCATCGGTCCAATATCAACACCAGCATCCACGCCATTACCGACTCTCAACTTGGCTACTTGTGCCACAAACTTTCGTTCAAATTCATCAAAAATGGCATCATGAAGATAAAAACGGTTAACGCAGACACAGGTTTGCCCACCATTACGGAATTTGGCTTGAATGGCGCTAGTGACCGCTTTATCAATATCCGCATCCTCGAAAACAATAAATGGTGCGTTTCCACCTAATTCAAGCGATGTTTTCTTGATAGTCGATGCACATTGCTCCGCTAATACACGCCCCACTTGGGTGGAACCCGTAAAAGAAAACTTACTGATCAGCGCATGTTTGGTCAGCCTTTCCCCTAAAATACGTGATTCTCCAGTCACCACGTTAAAAATACCCGCAGGGATCCCCGCTTCATCGGCAAGTTGAGCCAGTCCCAATGCGGTAAATGGTGTTTCGGTAGCGGGCTTGATGATGATACTGCACCCTGCTGCAAGGGCGGGTGCCGCTTTACGCGTGATCATCGCCGCAGGGAAATTCCATGGCGTAATTGCACTGCACACGCCAATGGGCTGCTTAATCGTAGAAAGGCGATTAGTTCCAACAGTTTGTGGGATAGTTTCCCCATAAACACGTTTTCCTTCTTCTGCGAACCACTCAATAAAAGAGGCGGCATAACGAATTTCGCCTTTTGCTTCATGCAGCGGCTTACCTTGCTCAAGAGTCATCAACAACCCAAGATCATCAATATTTGCCTCAATCAACTCAAACCAACGGCGCAAAATAATTGAGCGCGCTTTCGCAGTTAATTGGCTCCATCCCGCCATCGCGGCATGGGCTTGTTCAATGGCTTCATCAACCTGCGTCGCTGTTAGGCTGGGAATGGTGCCCAGCACAGTTTGAGAGGCAGGATTTGTCACGGGAATTGTTTTCTCCGCTTCCACCCAGCGACCATTGATATAGCAGGCTTGGCGAAATAGCGCGGCATGTTTTAACCTGTTCATCGTCACGTCTCCCATCCCTTGCGATTATTCCGTATGAGCGCCAGCCACAATTTTGTGGAAATGAGCAACACCGTGCTCACTGATCCCACTGCGTTGTCTATCAGCCATAATGCGCCCTTGACCACGATATCCACGGGAACGCAGACCTTTTTGTACACTTTCCACCAAACGTAAATCTTCAGGGCGGAATACCGTGCGGTACCATTCCACTAAATTTTTCTGATATTCAGTCAGCTCTTCATTCAGGAAATAGATATCGTAATGCTGCAATGTCTCGCCCGCATTCACAGGGAATTCATAAATCACCGTCATAAAATCGCCGCCAGGAGGCATATTGAACATGGTGCTTGGCCAAATCCAAAAACCAAAGAAGCGCGGGTCTAATACTGACTCATCGAACTGATAAGAAGATTCAGATGGCTTGGCTTTGCCGATTTGTACCGTCCAATTATCTTTAAGCAAATGCTCATACACATTCACATCCACCGAACTGGCAAAGCTAACGTGGTTAGTCGGGCAGTGATAGCATTCAATGTAGTTATCAACGATGGTTTTCCAGTTAGCTGGAGTATGGCTAACAAAACGCGCTGCTAATTTCAGGTCATTGATAACCGCGCACGCTTCTTCCATTTTTTTTGCTAAACCAGGTAGCTGCTCTTCAATTGGCTGAGGCTCACCGTCCGTCAGGTTTACATAGATAAAACCTGCGTGCTCAGTCACATGGAAAGAACTTAGTGACATCGCATCCGCTTCAAAGTTATTCACGTTTTCACAGTTGGTTGCATGCGCCAACTTCCCATCCAACTTGAATGCCCAGGCATGGTAAGGGCAGGTAATCACATTTTTCATTTTCCCGCCATCACCACTGATTAATTGATGACCACGGTGTGGGCAAACGTTGTAGAAGCCGCGCAGAACATCATCACGACCACGAACAATCACAAGGCTTTCACCGATTAATTGGCGAGTAATATAGGCATTTTTTTCTTTTACTTCGCTCACATGACCAACACAAACCCATGAGTTAGCAAAGATTTTTTCTTTTTCAAAATCAAAAATGTCTTCGGATGTGTAATAACGTGCAGGGATAGTCCATGCATTATCTATATCAAGGTGATCATTAATCGAAATGACTTTAGCTGCATTGCTCATAATTGCCCTCTCTTTTTGTAAACTTATAGTTAACATATTTTAGGCGGATGTTAACGAAGATCGCAATAATGATCAAACAAAATCTCAGTAGTTTTTATAAATAAAATTATTAACATTTCAATTCAATCAGTTGAGACATAATTCAATAATTACAATGTTAATGTTTAGTTAATTAGTTGTTGACTGGGTAATCTTTGCATGGCTATTCTCTGTAAACCCAAAGTAAGCATCACCTGCAAAATAACGACTCAACAAAAGAGATAATAAAGAAGTGAGCAACTGGAGAAGAGGTATGATGAATCATAAAAGGTCTGTATTTTACGTATCCCTCGCTTTTAGCCTGATCCTCATCGGCTTAGGGGCTTTTATTCCCGATAAACTGGAAACATTTTCACACTCTGCACTGAGCTTTATCTATAACAACTTAGGTTGGTTTATCCTTGGTGCTGTATTCATTTTTTTTAGCTTCTGTATGTACCTTGGATTTTCGAAATTTGGTCATATTCGCTTAGGCGATGATAATGACAAGCCGGAGTACAACACTGCCACTTGGGTCGGCATGCTGTTCAGCGCATCCATAGGGATCAGCTTAGTATTCTGGGGAGTCGCAGAGCCCGTTTCTTATTACATCAGCCCACCAATGGGACCTGGAATGACGGAGCAATCCGCAAAAACAGCGATGCAATATGTCTATTTGCATTGGGGTGTTTCGGCTTGGGCGTGTTATGCCTTAGTCGGGGTTTCTTTAGCTTTTTTCCAATTCAGAAAAAAATTACCATCCTCATTAAGTTCCGTGTTTTATCCATTAATTGGCAATCGTATTAAAGGGTCAATTGGAAAATGGGTGGATGTACTGGTCGTGTTATCCATTGTGATTGGTATCGCCACATCCCTCGGATTTGGTACGTTACAAGTCAACAGCGGAATGCACTATTTGTGGGGTTTGCCTGTTAGTATTTATATTCAAATCGCGATTATTGCCGTTGTGACTGTTATTTATATCGCCTCTACCATTTCAGGATTACAGGGCGCCATCAAGCATCTTTCTAACCTCAACATGTTGCTTGCCTTCGCATTAATGGGGTTTATTCTGTTTGCCGGTCCAACACAAACTATCTTGAAAGTACTGTTCCAAGGTATCGGAGATTACATGCAAAATTTCGTCAGCATGTCATTCCGTACTGAGCCTTATAATGATGGTTCGTGGATTGCTAACTGGACACTGTTTTACTTCGGCTGGTGGATTGCATGGGCGCCATTAGTAGGTAGCTTCGTCGCGCGTATTTCCAAAGGTCGTACAATCAAAGAGTTCATGATCGGTGCAGTATTTATTCCGGTATTAGGTTCATTTGCTTGGTTTGCGGTAATGGGCGGCTCAGCCATCCATATCATCCAAAATCTCGGTGAAGTGGCCTTAGCAGATGCAGTCAAAACCGATGTCACGTCTGCACTGTTTAAATTCTTAGATTATTTCCCTGCTCCGACGTTGATTAGTATTTTAGCCATGGTCTTGGTGATGGTGTTCTTTATTACGTCAGCAAACTCAGCGGTATTCGTCTTAGGTATGGTCAGTGAAAATGGTAATCCAAATCCAAGTCACGTGACCAAAACTATCTGGGGAGTGGTCATTGCAGCAATTGCTATCGTGCTTATAATGACGGGAGGGCTAACGGGTTTACAGTCCGCGCTTGTCGCCACAGCAATCCCACTTTCGGTGTTAATGTTGATTATGTGCTACTCAACCTATAAAGGTTTGAATGAAGAAGTCAAAGCCACGGCCAAAGTCAAAAGGAGCCTGAGAGAAAAAGTTGGGCGCCTGAGAAAACCTATCTTCACAGAAACAGAAAAATCATAAATTATAGGTTCGTTAAGACATAAAAAAACCACGGTGGCTGCTGATTTTATGGGATCACTTCAGGCTACCGTGGTTTTTCTTTAGAAGAATGTATTACGCTTTTTGACTAAACATATCTTCGCTGAACAAGGTTAATGCCAGTACTAACGCATCTTCTCGGCCTGTTTTTGTCGGATAATAGTCTTTGCGCACTGTCGCCTGTTGAAAGCCAAGTTTGTCATAAAGATGAATAGCAGAAGCGTTCGATTCTCGCACTTCCAACCACAGGGTTGAAATCCCTCGATTAACAAGATCGTGAATTAATCTTTCTAATAGCATTCGTCCATAGCCATGTCCTTGAAAATCAGGGTGAATGGCAATATTGAACAGCGTAGCTTCATCTAATACATACTGAGTTATTGCATACCCAACAATTTGATTATTAACTGATATTTTTAGATTATGGTATTTTTCACCTTGGTTGCCATAAAAAACTCGCTCAGTCCATGGAAAATCATGACTTAACTTTTCAATTAAGAAGGCTGTCGCGAGATCAGATTGCTTGAGTGTTGAAATTTTCATCATATTGATAAATTTGTTTCCATAGTGCCTGTTTAGCATTGCTGCTTGCTATCAGTTCAGACAAAACAGGAGAAAGAAATGTGACTTTTGAACCTTCGGGATGAATGCCATCCCCTATCACCCAACAAGGTATTGTTATTGGTGTTGGAATGAGTTTGAGCTGATCGGAATTAATGCACACAACGTCAATCTCATCGATCTTCATTGTGAGAAAAATATCTTTTAACAGCTGGCTGTTTAAATCAAGGTTCTCATCAGTGATAATAATAAGCTTAGTCGACTCAGGAATGCGTACACCACGTTCACCACGTAACACAGCCGGATTTCTCACCATCCATTGAGTGATCCCCATTTGTTCTAAAAGTCTGTCACGTCGTGTCATTGCTTTACCCAGTCGTTAGTTAACAACCACATCTTATCAAAGGGGATTAATAGCGCCAACAGAGCAATGCTATTTATCTTTTTTCTGGTAAGGTAGTCCGCGTGGTTATATTCATTTTAGGAGATAGACAGAATATGTCATTACTGACACCCGCCAGCGAAGTTATTCAACGCCATTTAGAGCACTTTACCGATCGTCATGTTCTTTTGGCAGGCGATATTCAGGATGAACTGGGTGCAATTTTAGAAGCCGCCAGCGTGCGCGTGCTCACTAACCAGTACCATCGCTGGAAAAACTTACAGCCGGCATTGGGTGAAAATGTTCTGTTTGCTTCAACAGCAACCGCGGAATTCGTTAAACCTTGCGACACCTTAATTTACTTTTGGTCTAAGAACAAACAAGAAGCCGCGTTCCAACTTGATGATTTATGTACCCATCTTGCTGCTGGCAGCCAAATTTTTATCGTCGGCGAAAACCGCAGCGGCGTAAAAAGTGCCGAAGCGATAATGGAAGGGATTGCGACACTGCAAAAAATTGATTCCGCACGCCGCTGTGGGCTCTATTACGGTGAATTAGAGCAACCAACCGAATTTGATATTAAGCGCTGGTGGCGTAACTATCAGGTTGATAATGTGAAAATTCATGCACTTCCAGGTGTATTCAGCCATAACGAGTTAGATATCGGTAGTGATTTACTGCTCTCCACATTGACTGAGCCAATGAGCGGTAATGTGCTTGATCTGGCTTGCGGTAACGGCGTACTCGCCGCGGTCATCGGCTCACAAAATCCGGGTGTCACCTTAACCCTAAGTGATGTCAGCGCATCCGCGATTGATTCCGCTACGGCAACATTAGCGGCCAACAACCTGACCGGAAAAGTGATCCCAAGCGACGTCTATTCCGATGTTGATGATAAATTTGATTGGATCATTTCTAACCCGCCGTTCCATGATGGGATCAATACCAGCTATAACGCGGTAGAAACACTTATTTTCCAAGCACCTAAGCACCTGAAAAAAGGCGGACGCTTACGGATCGTGGCGAATGCATTTTTACCTTATCCTGACTTACTGGATAAAGCGTTTGGCGGTCATGTGGTTCTGGCTAAGACAGGTAAATTCAAAGTTTACGAAGCCATTAAGCGCTAAAACGGCGAAATTATCTCATTGTCTATTTTGTTTCTAACGGTCAACTTTATAAGTTGGCCGTTTTTTCATCAAACAAGATAGCGCCGATAAAAATTTATTGACGTCTGCGCAAATTAGCCTAAAATCCGCACCGTACTATTGATGCATGAGCAATTATGCAAAAGAGTTAGTATTGCGAGGGTGGCGGAATTGGTAGACGCGCTAGCTTCAGGTGTTAGTGTCCTTTGGACGTGGGGGTTCAAGTCCCCCCTTTCGCACCACTTACTCTTCATAATTTCAATTATCTATGCGTTGACTGCTCTTCGCAGCTCATTATAGAAATCAGTATCAATAGAAAGAATTTTGACAGTATTTGCGAGGGTGGCGGAATTGGTAGACGCGCTAGCTTCAGGTGTTAGTGTCCTATGGACGTGGGGGTTCAAGTCCCCCCTTTCGCACCACTGTTAATGATTCGTAGCCTTATGATTTAATCCTCAGATGTTCAATCCTTGATAGCCACTCGCGCAATACTCCTAGCCTAAATATCGCTTAGACAATCTTAGCTTCGCATAATAAAAATCAGCAAGAAACAACCTAAAGACATCACTGCTGGAATAATTAATAAACGGCGAGAACCTCGATTAAACAGCATGCCAGCCGTCGCAATCATCAAGGTGATCATCGCCACTTTCAGTGGATCAAACCCCATATTGCTCAGCAGATACATAATACTCAGTAATACCACCGCGAAGACGCCCCACAAACCAGCGCCAATACGCCGCAACCCAGTTGCTTTTGATACGCTAGTTCCCATAACGTCTCCCATTTATAGCTAACGAGTCTTTAGCTAACTCTTAATTAGCCTATAATTTCGCTAAAGATGATAATGATTATCAATAATATCTGCGTTTCTATAAAAATCAATCAAATTTTTGTGAGGAAAATATTTCCCCCACGGTAAAAATATCACTCAAAAGTACAAACAAAGTGAATATCTTCAGGCTCTAGCGCAAACAGCACAGGATCGGGCTTTTCGAGCAGTTCACAGCCCATATATTGATAAAAATGCACCGTATTTTCGGAAGGGGTTGCAGAAACATACAACCCACCAGCGCCTTTCTTCAACGCCCTCTGCTGGCAAAGTTTGAAAAGCTGGCCGCCCAGCCCTTCACCACGATATTGGTGGCTAACATGAAGAAAAGAGAGCTGCAACAGATCCTGATTTTCCCCTCGCCATACATTATCTAAACTCGCTGCGGCGATTAGTTTTTCATTATCAAAAATACCAAAGAAAACAGCGCCATTATCATAACTTTCCAGCAAATGCGGGGTATATGCATCGGTTTCACCTTCCGGCCAACCTTTCATATCAAAACGTTGAGCGGAAAGAACTAACTCTCCTTGTTGGTGAAGATAAAGGTGTTCAATCAATTCAGTTCTATCAATCGACCACACATTTGGGATCTCATCCCGCGTGAGCTCGCGTGTTATTCTCATTTTTATTGGTCTCTTAATGCTTGTATAAAGGCTATATAAATCGGATACATAGAGAGCATACAGGCTACACAATCAAAAAGAAATCAGGGCATGAGGAAGGAAACTTAATGAGGATTTATTGGACTTTATAAACAAAAAAGTTCTCTGTAGCATCCTGCCGCAGAGAACTTTTAACTACAGGGGTTGGTTTATTGCTTCAATCCCATCGCATCGCGCATGGTAAAGAACAAATCGGTTTGGTCAGTCAGACCCATTACGTTCGCGGCATGTGGACCATAGGCTGCTACACGTAGCTGAGCACCTGTATGCTCCTGTGAATCTTCTTCTTCAGAGTTACCGTAGTTCACGGTCATCACGGTACCATCTTTAGTAATCAGCGCTTGAGTTAAGCCTGATGATTTAGTTCCGTCTGGAATAATTTGACTAGAATGCGAGTGGTCAGCGGTCACGATAACCAGCGTATCACCGTGCTTCTTAGCAAAATCTAAGCCCACTTGTACCGCTTGGTCCAGCGAGACAGTCTCACCAATTTGACCACATGGGTTCGCTTTATGATCCTGCTTATCGATAGAAGCGCTTTCAACTTGTAAGAAGAAGCCATTCGGATTTACTTTCAATAAATCAATCGCTTTTTCAGTCATTTGCGCTAATGTCGGTGCATTCGGGTCTAGTTTAGAATTCGGTTTACACTCTAATGCTGCATTATTTAAGTTACCGTGATAAGTGGCTTTTGGACCTTCCCACGCCACAGTCATGTTGCCATCATGGAACAGACCTAACACAGGTTTATCTTGGTTAGCTTCTTTGATTGCATCGAGTGACTTAGCATCACGAACGATAGTGAAGCCTCGCTCTTCCGCTTGTTTTTCCAAGGTTTTCCCTTTGTAATCACCCGCTTTAGCTTCCTGCTTAAAACTTTTCGCACCGCCACCTAATGTGACATCGGCACGAGTGATCATTAACTGTTCAGAGATAGAACCACGACCGCCATTTTCCAGCGCATTGGTTGCACACTTTTCGCTGGTCTCTTCAGGACCGTAACATTTGCGCCCCGTCACATGAGCAAACTGAGCCGCTGGCGTTGCATCTTGGATCTCAGATGTCGTTACGTTACCCGTTGCTTTACCATTCCGTTTCGCAATTTCAATCAATGTGTCATGGTCTTTACCGAATACATCAATCCCTAAAGCGCCGTTATAGGTTTTCACACCGGATGACCATGCTGTTGCAGATGCCGCAGAATCAGTTACATAGTCTGGTTTTTGTGTTTTCTTATCTAATGCGTAATGGGTGTATTGTCCAGTGATTGGCAATGCATCGATTCCTTTAAAGAAACCGCCAGCCCCTTCAGCATAGTTACGTGCGACGGTAATTTCAGAATCCCCCATACCATCGCCGATAAATAAAATGACGTTCTTTGCTTGACCATTATGCAGTGCCGCTTTCATGATATCCGTCTGTTCAGTCGATAAACGGCGAGCACCACCAAACTTAGTGATATCCCCTTTTGCAGCGCGACTTTCTGAAACTGCATCATTTTTATCCGCGGCATAAGCGGGGATTGCAGTTCCTAAAATTAACGTACTTACAGCGACGGCTAACATAGATTTCATAAAATTACCTGTCATAACTTTTATCCTTGCCAATCAATAAAAAGAAGAGTGAATATACTTCGAATAATTGACCAGCATGCTAGAGCAGCCAGATGACAGTTGAATGACGGTTTTATGTCGATATAAAGATGATTGTCATAAACATAGCAGCCATAAACATAACAATCATAAAAGCGAAACGCCCAATCAGGGCGTTATCGATGAGAAAAAATTATTGATGAGGTGTTTGTTGGCTCATGAGTTGAGAAATCAGCTGTAGTGCGCTTAATAAGCGATGTCGCTGCTGATCAGTCAAACGTAAATAACGCCGAGCAGCAGGGATCCGACTAACCATTTCAGAAGCTGTGTAAGGCTCAATTTCGCAACGCCAAACGCCATTTTTGACAGCAATATGACAGTGAGTGAAATCTAGCTCTTCGAAAGTTTGGCGGATCACGGGGTACTGCTCTAAGCTTTCGACCAAAAATTTCCCTTCCGTTTGTTGAGTCGTGAACTGAACGTGTTTTTTCCGCGCTGACCCTGCTGTTTTCACATCAATCTGTGCCACCAGCGCACTGTCACATTTTCCCGAAACTGCAAAGCGACTATGCACAATAAACGCCATAAACAAGGTTTTCACACGCTCAGTCACTTCCACTTTAATACCTTGAGGCAATTGGATGAGCAACACTCCAGGCGCCTCCCACTCACAAACATAAGGAGCGATATCTTTCTCAATCCGATTTAAAGTTAACCCAGCTTGATACCCTGTCGGGAGGCGTTTTTGAGTTAACCTTTTCCACCATGGTGACTTAGGCAAGGTTACGTAAAGGCTCAAGTTCCACCTCCTCTGCATTGTCATCGTCAAATGAGTTGGACAATACTTGTTCAACCGGAACGGGCTTAAATGGATTCACTTTCTGCACTAACACGGTCCAACCTAATGCATAACTCGCGGTTAATCCCAACATAATGGCAAATGGAATATACACGTCCGCTTTATTCATGCCCGGCGGCGTGATGTAAACAATCGCTAGAATAATCCCCACACTCGAAATAATTTGAGGGATAGGGAAGAATGGTGAGCGATAAGCACGATGCAAATCAGGGCGACGAATACGTAATAACACCACAGAAATCGTCACTAATAAGTATGCCGTTCCCCACGAGCACACAGCCGCCAGCACCAACGGGATAATACGGTCTAAATCCCCTTGGATAGCAAATGCGTGTAAACATGGGATCATCACCGCCACTAAAATACCAAACACTGGCGTTTTAAAGCGAGGGTGTAAATAAGCGAACACTTTTGGTAATGCACCATCTAATGCCATGCCGTAAAGAATGCGTGGAACTGCCGCCATCAATGTATTGATAGTTGCCCCACCCGCCAGCAATAAGGCGATTCCAATCCAGTATTTACCGAAGTCACCCATAATTTGCCCAGCAAACGCAGGAATAGCCATCGGTGTTTCTAATAGGCTCACACCATTTTGAGGGTCAACAATCACGTTTTCGACTTGGTTTGTCAGTGCCGCACCAAACAGGAACATACAGAATGCCACGCCACATAAACCAATCGCCATCGCACGCGGGATCACTTTGGCTGAATTTTTAATTTCCGGCGCCATCGGTGTCACTAATTCACAGCCGACAAACATAAACATCGCCATTCCCACAAAGCTAAGAACAAGGGTCGGGTCAGAAATATTCAGCCCTTGACCAAACCAGCCTTCTGCAGAAACATGGAATGGCATCAGCAGCCCACAAATACTGAAAATCACCAACGTGCTCCACATTGCAAAAGTGAGCACCACTTCCACTTTGCCGAAAGCTTCGATACCAAATGCATTCAATAAGCCGAATGCCACAACTAAACCAACCCCCACCATCCAAGAGGAGTTATTGGTTTCCAGCACTGTATTCAGGCTTTCAAAGTTCACTAACGCCATAATCCCGGACAAAATGGTCTCTGCTGTACCTGCAAAAACGTGAACTATCAGATAGGCAGACAGTGCCCCTGTAATCGCCCAAAAGCGCCCCATACCGCAGGAGATATAGTCGTAAACAGAACCGGAGGTCGGTAAAATTGCCGCCGCTTCGGAGAATGTGGTTAATTGAGCCTGCATCATGATAAAGCTCAGTAAAACAGCTAAGGCAAAAGTATCACCGCCGATCCCAAAACCACTGGTTACAGTGAGGATCACAGGGCTTGCCATAATCACGCCAACCGAACTGGCGAGCGTTGTTGGAAAGCCAACCTTACCTTTTTCAATGTGTGATGTTAATTTTGAGGATAAATTCATTTTGCTTCCCTCTCTCTGCTTACAGCCCAAATTGTGAATTTTTTGTAAAAATGAAGTGACTGCATTCTCACTATAGAAATAAGCCTAAACATCTCGCCATCGTCCTTTAGAACGATACCCAGAGAGAGGGGAGCACACAGAGCCCAAAACGAAAAGTACCCTTTTAAAACTCAAATAATATAATAATCATTGAAATATCAATGGTTAGTAAAAAATAACCTCATTAACATATTAACAAACACACTACGAAAGATACCCAAAGGCAGTAAACTCCCTTTAAACGATAAAAAACAAGTTTTAAATAGTGTAACCACGCTCACGTTATTAACATGTTTACTTTATGTTAATCGAATTAAATTGCATGATAGTAAGCTGTATATTTTGATGGGGTATGATGATGGTTCAACCGCTATTTAGTGAGAGTCAACAGGGCTTAATCGACTGCTGCCTAAATACAATTGCCCATATCATTCCTATTTCTGCGGCGGTTTATTATCTAGTAAATGAGCACTGGCAGCCAGAAAACCATGTACTGTATGGAATTTCTGCGCGTATGCATGAAGAGTATCTCTCTGCCTTTTCCCAGCACGATCCTCTACATCCCGACCATTTTCGTGGTGAGGATCTCCGTTTAGTGAAGATGCCAGTGGAAATGCGTCAGCACGATCAAACCTTCTTCCATGATTTTATGCAGCCAAACCATATCGCAGATATGGCAGAGATTTTTATTCGCCGTAAAAATAAGATTGTGGCGGGAATTTCCGTGCTACGCGATACGCCATTTACGCCGGAAGAGGTGATTAGGCTCAATGCAATCTTACCAATTGCGGAGCTTATGACATTTGATGTGCGACCCGATTCTCTGGTTTCCTATACCCCGAAAGAGCAAGAAATTATTCATTTAGTGCGAGAAGGCGCCAGTAATAAGCGTATTGCGCTGCTGTTGGGTGTTTCGCTTTCCACTGTAAAAACCCATCTACGCAATATTTTTACCAAAGCCAATGTGAGCAACCGGACAGAATTAGTTTCCTCCGGATTTATACTGCGCCAAGATAAAATTTTATAAAAAATCCCGGCGCATTGGCCGGGAAAACTGTTGCTTTACAGAAAAAACAAAACCACTAACGCTCTAATAACGCACCATGACGGACTTTAATTCAGTGTAGTGCTCGATGAATGCACTACCAAATTCACGACCAATTCCAGAGGACTTAATACCACCGAAAGGCACTGCTGGGTCGAGGAAGGTGTGCATATTCACCCAAACGGTTCCTGCTTCAATTTGTGAAACCATGCGCATTGCTTTGCTGAGATCATTTGTCCATACGCTCGCAGCCAAGCCAAATGGCGTGCTATTCATCATCGTAATCAGCTCTTCTTCATCATCATAAGCCAAGAAAGTGCCGATAGGACCAAATGTCTCTTCTTTCATTAATACATCATCAGGGCCATTTGCACGAATAATCGTAGGCGGTACAAAGTAACCCGCTCCAGCAATTGGCTGCCCGCCATAGACAATTTCACTGCCATCTTGGCGTGCTTTTTCAAATAGGCTTAAGATCTTATCGTAATGGGCTTTATTGGCTAATGGTCCCATTTCTGTGGTTTCATCCAATGGCGAGCCAACCTTCATTGCCGATAAACGCGTTTTTAGCGCTTCCAAAACCGTATCCATCAATTTAGATGGAATATAGAAACGCTCTGCCGCTGCGCAGATTTGCCCTTGGTTTAAATAACCCGCTTCAATGATGCCGCTCACAATCTTATCCACGGATAAATCCGCTAAGAATGCTGCACCATTTTTACCGCCCAATTCTAATGTGACGCGAGTCAGTTTGCCTTCCATCGCTGAGCGCCCTACCGCCAATCCAGTCGGCACTGAGCCTGTAAAGGTCACTTTCGAACAAAGTTCATGGCTAATTAAAGCAGGTCCCACTTCGCGACCACCACCATTTACAATATTGATTACACCATCAGGAATACCCGCTTCTTTAGCGAGTTCAGCCACGCGCAACATGGTCAGAGGGGTAAACTCACTTGGCTTCAGTACAATCGTGCAGCCACATGTCAATGCAGCCGCTAATTTCCAAATGGAAATCATAATGGAGAAGTTCCATGGGATAATCCCAGCAACCACCCCGACAGGCTCACGCTGGGTAAATGCCGAGTATTTTTCGCCATTAAATGATGGCAAAGAAACATTCAGGGTTTCACCGCTAATTTTGGTTGCCCAGCCCGCAAAATAACGTAAAAACTGTGCCGCTGAACCTACTTCCAGAAAACGTGATAACTGAATGGTTTTCCCAGAACTTAAGGTTTCTAATTGTGCTAATTCTTCTAAGTGTTTTTCGAGCAAATCCGCTAAACGATTCAAACAGTTGCCTCGTTCCATCGGCGTGGTATTTGCCCATGAGCCTTTAAATGCGGCATATGCCGCATTCATCGCTGCATCAACTTCTTCGCAAGTCCCTTCTTTCACTTTCGCAATCACTTGCTCGGTGGCTGGATTCACGACTTCAAAATAAGCATCTCCCTTGCCAGAAACAGGCAATCCATTAATAAAATGACCGTGTTGACGGTTCAAGAATTCTCTAACTTCTGGTAACAGGGTTAACTCACTCATCGTTATCTCCACCTCGTTAATTTATCAAATTACGCATTCACGCAGGCTAAATAGTGTTTTACAAAACGTGGTGCGCTGATTTCCCAAAGTACTTCAGTGCCTTTGGCTGCAAACCAAGAGTCGCCTTTATGGTATTCCACGGTGACGCCTGTTTTTACGTCGGTTAATTTCACCGAACCTTCATGGACAGTTGCCATTTCATCAAATGGGTAAACCATCTTAAATTTGCCTGTTGTACAAGCAAAAATACCGCAAGTCAGATTATCTGTTGGCTCTCCGTGGATCATCGCCACGCTTGCTTGTGGATCACCTTCAACAACCACAGAACCTAAATTGCTCACGCTACCAATGTTCAGTAATTCAGGAAGTGCTTTGTTTAACAGTAATGGGCTGATCATCTTTCTTACCTTCTCTTATGTAATAAAATCAAAAATGGACATTAAATTTAGGAAAACTTAGCGGCGACCTTGCCAATATCCTGATAACTGATGCCAACACTTGGCAAGTGACACAATGGCATTACGCATGCTGTCTTTCCCCATAATGTCAGCATGAGGAATCGAACTCATCAGGTCATAGCGGCTGGAGCCTTCAACCATTCCCTCAGCAAGCACCTTGCACACGATCTGGCTTGGCGTAACACCAAAGCCTGAATAGCCTTGTACGTAGAACACGTTTTTATGACCAGGGATCGTGCCAATTTGCGGGAATAAGTTAGCACTACACGCCATTGGACCTCCCCATGCCAGCTCGATTTTGACGTCTTTCAGGTATGGGAAAACATTCAGCATCAATTTACGGTTCCACTCTTTCAAGTCGGATGGAATGTATTCTAAAAAGTACGTCGAGCTACCAAATAGCAGGCGATTTTCGTTTGTTACACGGTAGTAATCGATGACTGGGCGAATATCGCTGTATGCCCCGCGAATTGGGCTAATGCGTTCAATTAATTCATCGGAAAGCTCTTCCGTCATTAACTGATAAGCATAGGTGTTAATTGTTTTTGGGTATAACGTCGGCTCAAGACCATTCAAGAAGCCATCGCACGCCCACAACATTTTTTTCGCTTTCACGGAACCCATCGCGGTACGAACCGTTACTGTATCGCCGTACTCAACATTCAAAACTTGGCTGTTTTCAAAAATTTTTGCGCCATATTCACTCACCGCTTTCGCTTCCCCCAGTAACAGGTTAAGTGAATGAACATGTCCGCCTCCCATGTGTTTGATTCCACATGTATAAGCGTCAGATCCGATAATCTGCTTTAAATCTGAACCTGTATAAAATTCAATTTCTTCATCTGGCGCGACGGCTTTAAAATCTGCAAGCCAACTGCGCAATGTTTTTTCTTGGCGCTTGTTACTACCTAAGTAGGCATAACCATGGCAAAAATCCGCATCAATATTGTATTTGGCGATACGGTCACGCATGATCCCCGCGCCCATGTTGCTCAGTTTAAAAATCGTTTCTAAACCTTCAGAACCAACGTGTTTTTTAATCGCATCGAGGTCATGACCAATACCAGCCATCACTTGCCCACCGTTACGTCCTGTACCGCCATAACCAAGATGGCGACCTTCCAAGATAGCAATGTTGGTAATTCCCTTTTCACACAATTCTAATGCTGTATTAATCCCTGAGAATCCACCACCGATGATCACGACATCCACATCAATGTCTTCTTTCAAAGTTGGGAAACGCAGATCATATTTTTTGGTTGCTGAGTAATAAGTTAATGATTCTACTTGGTTATTCATAATGGATACCCTATCTAGTATCTTGCAATAACCTTGATTATCTTAACCAATCATTAACAGTTACATAGCCCTTTAGGGACATTCGAAACATAAAGTTAACATTTGTGACGTAGATACAATATTTACTTATAAATAAGATTAAATCAATTTAAACCTTTTATGTTTTAATTCAAAAGGATAAATATTTATTATTATATTAATAGAAATTATTACATATTTTAGTAAAGGATGAAGGCAAGGAGTATTTCATTGCTAAGAGATAAATACAATCAATTGAAAAATAAAGCTTTATCAAGGTTATCTAGTATAACCATCTGATATATACAAGAAATACACTAACTCTACTCAATTACTGTTTTATTGGAGTCATTAATAAATTAAACAATTCAACTTGAGAGTTAATCTCTAATTTTTGATAGATATTCTTGCGGTGATTTTTGACAGTACCCAAGCTAATAAACAGCGCCTCGGCAATTTGTGGGGAGCCTTTACCTTCCAAAATTAATTCAACGACCTCACACTCTCTTGGCGTCAAACCAAAGCAAGTTTGTAAGTCAGTATTACGGTAATGGCTGGATACTGAGTTAGGCACGACTTCCTTATGTAATCGAGCGATACTTCGAATAATATCAAAGGCTTCTTTTAATGAGGCTTGTTTATTTTCGTCTGAAAGAAAAGGCTGGTCTTCATTACCAAAGAAAATACCTAATTGTTTATCGGCCGATAGCTCCAGCAACAGCCCCGCCTCATCGCACCAACCGGTCTTACGATAAAAGTTAAGATAATAATCAGTATGATAAAACCCTTTCGGTGCAACTTCTTTCAATGTCAGCACCTTCGAGCTGCCACCTTTTTGTAGTTCTTGGTAGAAAGGATCCATCAGATAAGCGCCACGCTGATAAATACGATTGATACTGTCACTATTGCGCTTCTCAACTTTCGACAGAAAACGCGGCGCACCTTCTTTTTCAAAGGCATAAATAATGGCGTTATCAAAGACCACAAAAGAGGACAGCCATGACAACAAATTGGGGTAAAACTGGTTGGTTGCCACGGAGTCAATAAGGTCAGGTAATTTATGCAGATAATGATCCATTTAGCCCTCACTCATTAACTTATTAATAATTTATCACCGTGTATATTCAGGCGAACTATAACCCTATAAAGACCATATTCTGAGAGGAAGCTCAATTTTTTTGTTATTAATATGTTAATTAAATCACAATATATGCCATGGATATTAATAATGTTTTATCAATTATTTAATAAGTTGAAGGGGATCGAAGAAAGTACAGGAGTAATAAAAGAGAGCAGCCCCGAAAGGCTGCTAGAGAACTATTTATTGATAATGGCCTTCAATTTGCTGTAACGACGGATCAAACGCCACTTTAATTTCAGCGTTGTGGCATGCTTCCAAACAATATCCCAGTAACCTTTATCGAAAAACAGCTGAACCATCTGCTTTTGCGTTTCCGGTGACTTGATGGCTAATAGCGCTAAAACAACCCCTAAGCCTTCTTTCCCCACTTGCCATAAGCAAGCCGGTGCTTGTTTCACTTCTTCAGGATGGCGCTTATAGATATCCATCAACATATCTAAGATCTTCAGATAGGTATTGATCTTACGTACTGAGCGCTCATCTCCGGTTAAAGAGTGAGAAACGGATTGGTTATGGATCAGATATTCATAATATTGTTCATTGATAAACTGCACTCGTTTAGCAACGAGCAGCATTTCGGTAGTCCAAGGAATATCTTGATGGTGTAATCTTGGTTCAAAGGAAAAATTGTGTTCTCTAATTAATGACAAGCGATACAGATTCAACCAAGTTACATGGAGAAATTTACGAGAGCTCAAGCCAATTTGCAGCCATTGAGGGCCCGTGATCACGCCAGTAGAAGGCACTTTATTTGGCGGAAAAATAGCTTTTGGCGCATCCCCATTGGTGTACACATAAGTACCATTGCAAGTTGCTACGTCCAGATCCCCCACTAAGGCAATCTCTAATAAACGACCATACATTCTGGCATCAATTTCATCATCAATATCAGGGAAAGTGATGTATTTCCCTGTTGCGACAGCCATTCCGGTATTACGCGCAACGGAAACGCCACCGTTTTCCTGAGTGAGTACTTTGAAATTCTCAAACTTATCTTCGTATTGACGAATGACTGATTCGCTATCATCTGTTGAACCATCGTTCACAACGATCAGTTCCCAGTTTTCGAGCTTTTGGGCAATTAAGCTGTCAAAAAAATGGGGTAAAAACTTTTCGCCGTTATAAACAGCAACAACGATACTCAATACAGGCTGAAGGGACATGGATTAACCTTACGCTCATTAAAAATGATGATAATGACAAAACATATTCTTGTTTTTCATGAAAAATTCATAATCAAATCAAAGCTGTTATGATAAGAGCAACTTTACCTATCCCGATTATTACTCAAATTATCAAATCGCTGTGAACTAATTTTGACTTATCTTACCTAAGAAATGTCAATTATACCTCACCTTAACAAAAGGATCCTCCTGTGGCTGGAAGTAGCTTACTTGCCTTATTAGATGATATTGCAGCAGTTTTAGATGATGTGTCCGTGATGACAAAAATGGCGGCAAAAAAAACATCTGGTGTTCTGGGTGATGACCTCGCTTTAAATGCGCAACAAGTCACAGGCGTTCGCGCTGAAAGAGAGATCCCTGTCGTCTTGGCTGTCGCAAAGGGCTCATTCATCAACAAACTCATTTTAGTCCCACTAGCATTACTGATTAGCGCTTTCATTCCGTGGGCAGTCACACCATTATTAATGATTGGAGGCGCATATCTCTGCTTTGAAGGCGCTGAAAAACTTGCCCATAAGTATCTACACAAACATGAAATCTCACCATCAGAAGCAGCACGAGAAGCTCAGCGTTCAGAACAAGAAATAGCAGCATTTGAAAAACAAAAAATTAAAGGTGCAATCCGTACTGATTTTGTTTTATCGGCGGAAATTATCGCTATTACTTTAGGTATCGTTTCTTCAACAACGCTCCTAAACCAATTTGCAGTTTTATCAATTATTGCCATTGTCATGACTGTCGGGGTGTATGGATTAGTTGCTGGTATAGTCAAACTAGATGACTTAGGCTTCTATCTACAGAAAAAAGCCTCTACTTTGCTGCGTAAATGCGGTAATGGGTTAATTTATGTAACCCCTTATTTAATGAAAACATTATCTGTTGTAGGAACGGCCGCGATGTTTATGGTCGGAGGGGGGATACTCACTCACGGAATTACCTATCTGCATTTATGGATCGAAAAAATGGCAGAAAAGACAGGCAGCATCAGTGTTGTTGGTAATACACTACAATTTTTGACTCCTTCTATTCTTAATTTAATTTTTGGTCTAGTTATCGGTTTACTTATTGTTTTCATTATTAACTTTTTTGCTCGATTTAAAAAAACAAAATAAAGCTAAAAACTGACTAATATCCTTAAATACATTATGGTAATAGTCAGTTTATTTTGTATCAGGAAAAAGAGAGAATGCCGACACTTTACCGACGATTTTCGATCATCAACCAGGTTATTGGGTTAATGCTACTTATTGCTGTTTTAGGCATTATCGGTATGACAATTTCCAACCGTATGATCATCAGTGTACAAGGCAATGCTCATGCCATTAACACATCAGGTTCCTTGCGCATGCAAAGTTACCGCCTACTTTCTTTAACGCCCATAAACCAGCATAGTCAGAATTATCTTGATGAATTAGAGAAAGACTTACTCAGCCCCGAACTCACCCAAGTGGTTAAAATTGAAAACCTTACACCTGAATTTAATAAAATACATGAATTTTGGCTAAACACTTTAAGACCCGCACTCACAAAAGCATCTTCACCTGATGATGCCCGTTATGAAGTCATTACTTTTGTTAATATGCTCAATGAGTTAGTTCATAATATTGATGATAAAACTGAGAAAAAAATAGCTTACGTTGCCATGACTCAGCTTATTTTTATTAGCTTAGTCTTTTTACTGTTGATGGGAACAATCTGGCATTTGAGACGAAAAATTTATTACCCATGGATGAAACTGCTTTCTATGGTTAATGCTATTGGGCGTAAAGACTTTACTCAGCGCTATCCCATGAAGAATAATAAGCAAGATGAGCTCAATGCCCTAGGTGAAACCCTCAATCATATGTCTGATGAGCTGGCACAAAGTTACCACCAACTCGAAGAACGTGTGGCAGAAAAAACCGCGGACTTACTCGCTAAAAACCGGGTTTTGTCATATCTTTATCAATCAAATCAAATATTACACTCATCGGAAACGCTTTATTCAAGATTACAAAAAGTTCTCACAGAGCTGAAAAACATTACGCAGCTAGAGAACCTACGCCTCAAATTATATGAAGATAGCAATGAACAATATTTTCATGAAATCTCTTATGCCACGACCAATCTCGAAATAGATAAAACAAAGCTATCTTCCACTAATCAGCATCCATTACACAATGATCCAGCAAAAGAATATCAAACGTTACAGTGGGATCTCTCTGATAACATGCACCGATATGGTGTAATTATTGGTGAAATTGAGCAAAAACAATCATTTTCTGATGAAAAAAACAGATTGGTTCTTATGCTAGCGAAACAGATTTCAGGTATGCTCACCATGGAGCAACAGATAGAGCAACAGCAGCAGCTGCTAATTATGGATGAACGTGCCGCTATTGCCAGAGAGCTTCATGACTCTATCGCGCAATCACTCTCATGTTTAAAAATGCAAATTAGCTATCTGCAAATGCAACCAGAACCATTACCAGAAACAACGCTACATTTGCTCAATGAGATGCGTACAGAAATTAATACTGCATACAGCCAGTTACGGGAATTATTAACGACTTTCCGCTTGAAACTCACTGAATCAGGTCTATTACCTTCACTCAAAAGTACTTTAGGTGAATTTAGTGGGCGTATTGGCTTTAATATTCAGCTTCATTATGAAATTCCAGCGAAAAGTATCTCACCACACCAATCTATCCACATAATACAAATAATTCGGGAAGCACTAAGTAATATTCTAAAGCATGCCAATGCAACTTGGGCTAAAGTTTCATTAAGCCAACATAGAGGCACTGTCACCATTACAATTGATGATAATGGCAATGGTATTGATGACAATCCAAATAAACTTAACCATTATGGCCTCATTATTATGAGAGAAAGAGCACTTAGCCTGAATGGCGAGTGCTACATTACTCAACGTGCCGGAGGGGGAACCGAAGTGAAAGTTACATTCCCTTTATCTGACATTTAAAGCATCTGATATTTAGAACATTTGATATTTAAAACACCGGATCAAATCATTCATGGAGACTAAAAATATAATGACCGAAAAATCAACGATCCTACTTATTGATGATCACCCAATGCTCCGAAATGGTGTAAAACAGCTGATTAGCTTAGAGCCTTCACTTAAAGTTATCGGTGAAGCTGGAGATGGCAAAACGGGTATCCAGATAGCGGAAGAACAAGATCCTGACCTGATCCTTTTAGATCTCAATATGCCCGGAATGAATGGCTTTGAAACCCTAGATGAACTCAGAAAACGTGAACTTTCAGGCAGAATTATTCTCTTTACCGTATCGAATTATAGTGATGATTTGATCAGTGCGCTTAAGCGGGGTGCTGATGGTTATTTGCTAAAAGATATGGAACCTGAAGAACTGATTATCGCGCTCAAAGAAGCCGCAAGTGGAAAAATGGTGGTTAGCCCGACATTAACCTCTGTCCTTGCTGAATCATTAAGAGAAAATCAATCACAAAATGAAAGCGATGCAATCGCATTAACGCCACGAGAATCCGACATTTTAGAGCTTATCGCTCAAGGGCTATCAAATAAAATGATCGCTCGAAATTTAGATATCGCAGAGAGTACAGTAAAAGTACATGTAAAACATTTACTTAAAAAACTAAATCTAAAATCTAGAGTCGAAGCTGCTGTCTGGGTGCTCCAACAAAAATAATATTTCTTCATAATACCGTCTTCATTCATAGCTAAATGATTGATTCATCTAGCTATGAATGCACTTATCAATCTCACTGTACAAATTAACAAAGGCTATTAATAGCTCTAATCTACAAGTCATTTTTTTCCAGTTATAATAAGCTTGCTTTGACTCTTACTGATACAGATTACCCTTATGATAGAAGAACAACTTATTTTAGTTAATGAACAAGACACACCAATTGGTAGCATGCCAAAACTACTTGCTCATCAGCAAGGCTGCCTACATCGTGCATTTTCTATCTTTATTTATAACCGTAAGAACGAATTACTCATTCAACAACGCGCATTTCATAAATATCATTCCGCTGGGCAGTGGGCAAATTCCTGCTGTAGCCATCCAAGGCCGCAAGAAGATACCCATGATGCAGCTTTACGCCGCTTAACAGAAGAACTCGGGTTTTCAACTTCATTAACTCATGTTGGTGAGTTTATTTATAAAGCTGATGTGAATGGCGGGCTAATTGAGCATGAGTATGACCACCTATTTGTGGGCTACTATGACAATCAAGTCATTCCTAATCCTGAAGAAGTCAGTGCTACCTGCTGGATTAGCCTTGAAACTTTAGCCCAAGAAATCAGTACTCATCCTGAAAAATTTACTCCGTGGTTCAAGAAAATCTGGGAAAAATACCCGTTACTGAATTTTTCTTCCTAATCCTTCTTTTATATTACGTCAGCCATAACGTATTCCTTTTTTCTCTGTTACCAGATAGTCTTCTCATAAGCAACAGATAGTATAACCAATTAAT
>NZ_JAERJY010000120.1:0-11471 GCF_018257375.1 Providencia sp. JGM181
ATATGAAAGATGTCCTTAATCTTGATAATTTATAGTTTTATTTAAAATAATTTCTTGTTTAAAATCAGATGGCTTCATTTGAAGTCTCTGATTTATGGTTTTCTATTTATTAAATTAAATCTAGCTTGTCATTTTTCATTGTTTTCATATCGATTTTTCTCTTTTTTACTCAAAAATTGCACTTTAGATCCTCCCTTGTCTGCGCTATTATCCGTTTTGCACTTTTCTTCGCTATTAACCGTTTGCTTTTTTACCCATGAATAGTTATTTCATTAGCCTTCTATAGAAAAAACAGGTAAGAATGCAAAAAAGTAAGCTAAAAGTGAAAAAAATGCATTTTTTTCTAGACAAGACTCTATCCCATCATTAGAATGCGCGCAATTTGCCAAAAATTTGCTTAAAAACTCATTTTGGCATTGATTTAGATCGCAAAATCTGAATTAATATGCAAAAAATATGATTGATTATTCTCCGGAGGATGTTTTGATTAAGTCAGCTATATTGGTTCTGGAAGACGGAACCCAATTCCACGGGCGCGCCATTGGTGCTGAAGGGGCCGCTATTGGAGAAGTCGTTTTCAATACTTCAATGACCGGATATCAAGAAATAATTACTGACCCTTCCTATTCCCGCCAAATTGTTACTCTCACTTATCCCCATATTGGTAATGTCGGCACTAATGCTGATGACGAAGAATCTCCTAACGTACACGCTCAAGGCCTTATCATTCGCGACTTACCATTAATCTACAGTAACTTTCGTGGTCAGGAAGGCTTGTCTGAATATCTGAAACGCCACAATGTGGTGGCTATCGCGGATATCGACACGCGCAAATTAACCCGCCTGTTAAGAGAAAAAGGCGCACAAAACGGTTGCATCATCGCAGGGGATAACCCAGATGCGGCGCTGGCTTTAGAAAAAGCACGCAGCTTCTCAGGTTTAAATGGCTTAGATTTAGCAAAAGAAGTTTGCACCAAAGAGATTTACAGCTGGACTCAACGCTCTTGGAACTTAGAAGAAGGACAACCAGCAGCAAGCAAAGAAGATGAGCTGCCATTACACGTTATTGCTTACGATTTTGGTGCAAAGCGCAATATTCTGCGTATGTTAGTTGACCGTGGTTGCCGCTTAACCGTCGTTCCAGCAACAACACCAGCAGAAGCGGTGTTAGCGATGAACCCAGATGGGATTTTCTTATCAAACGGTCCTGGTGACCCGGCTCCTTGTGACTACGCTATTAATGCCATCCAAGAATTCTTAAAAACTGAAATTCCAGTATTTGGCATCTGCTTAGGTCACCAATTACTAGCATTAGCAAGCGGCGCCAATACCGTGAAGATGAAGTTTGGTCACCACGGTGCTAACCACCCAGTTAAAGATTTAGACAAAGACGTGGTGATGATCACAGCTCAAAACCACGGTTTTGCGGTTGATGAATCCACACTACCCGACACATTGCGTGTGACACACAAATCGCTGTTTGATGGCACTTTACAAGGTATCCATCGCACAGATAAACCGGCATTCAGTTTCCAAGGTCACCCAGAAGCCAGTTCTGGTCCTCATGATGCTGCAGGTCTTTTTGACCACTTCATTGATTTAATCAACGAATACCGTCAAAACACACCACGTTCAAACGCAAAATAATCGGGAGCAAGAAAATGGCAAAACGTACAGATATTAAAAGCATTCTGATCCTCGGTGCAGGCCCGATTGTTATCGGCCAAGCGTGTGAGTTTGACTATTCAGGTGCACAAGCGTGTAAAGCTCTGAGAGAAGAAGGCTACCGCGTTATTCTGGTGAACTCGAACCCTGCGACTATCATGACTGACCCAGAAATGGCGGATGCAACCTACATCGAGCCAATTCACTGGGAAGTGGTACGTAAAATCATTGAAAAAGAGCGCCCAGATGCAGTATTACCAACTATGGGTGGGCAAACCGCGCTGAACTGTGCCCTTGAGCTTGAACGCCAAGGTGTACTGGCTGAATTTGGTGTGACCATGATTGGTGCAACTGCGGATGCGATTGATAAAGCAGAAGACCGTCAACGCTTTGATAAAGCGATGAAAAAAATCGGTTTAGGCACTGCGCGTTCAGGTATCGCACACACAATGGAAGAAGCCAACGCCGTTGCTGATGATGTTGGTTTCCCGTGTATCATTCGTCCATCATTCACTATGGGTGGTTCCGGTGGCGGTATCGCGTATAACCGTGAAGAATTTGAAGAAATCTGTACTCGTGGTTTAGATTTATCCCCAACTAACGAACTGTTGATCGATGAATCGTTAATTGGTTGGAAAGAGTATGAAATGGAAGTGGTTCGCGATAAGAAAGATAACTGCATTATCGTCTGCTCCATTGAAAACTTCGACGCAATGGGAATTCACACGGGTGACTCCATCACCGTCGCGCCTGCGCAAACACTGACAGATAAAGAATACCAAATCATGCGTGATGCCTCGATGGCAGTACTGCGTGAAATCGGTGTTGAAACAGGGGGCTCTAACGTTCAGTTCGCCGTTAACCCGAAAGATGGTCGCTTAATCGTTATCGAGATGAACCCGCGTGTTTCTCGTTCATCCGCACTCGCGTCAAAAGCAACGGGCTTCCCAATTGCTAAAATCGCTGCAAAATTAGCGGTCGGTTACACCCTCGATGAGCTGATGAATGACATCACAGGCGGCCGTACTCCTGCGTCATTTGAGCCGTCAATCGACTACGTTGTGACCAAAATTCCTCGCTTTAACTTCGAAAAATTTGCAGGAAGCAATGATCGTCTGACCACCCAAATGAAATCAGTGGGTGAGGTGATGGCTATCGGTCGCACATTCCAAGAATCTATGCAAAAAGCACTGCGTGGTCTGGAAGTCGGCGCAACAGGCTTCGACCCGAAAGTGAATCAGGAAGACCCAGAGTCGTTAACTCGCATTCGCCGTGAGCTGAAAGATGCGGGCTCTGACCGTATTTGGTACATCGCTGATGCATTCCGCGCAGGCTTATCTATCGACGGTATTTTCAACCTGACCAATATCGACCGCTGGTTCTTAGTGCAAATTGAAGAGCTGGTGCGCTTAGAAAACGAAGTGGCAGAGTTAGGTATCAATGGTCTAACTAAAGATTTCTTACGCCAACTGAAGCGCAAAGGTTTTGCGGATGCACGTCTGGCAAGTTTAGTGGGTGTGTCTGAAGCTGAATTACGTAAGTTACGTCAAGGTTATGATTTACATCCAGTTTATAAGCGTGTAGATACCTGTGCGGCAGAGTTTGCGACCGACACTGCGTATATGTACTCGACTTATGAAGACGAATGCGAATCCAATCCAAACAACGATAAACCAAAAATCATGGTATTAGGTGGCGGTCCAAACCGTATCGGGCAAGGTATCGAATTTGACTACTGCTGCGTACACGCTTCATTAGCGCTGCGCGAAGATGGTTATGAAACCATCATGGTCAACTGTAACCCTGAAACCGTTTCAACGGACTACGACACCTCTGACCGCCTCTATTTCGAGCCAGTGACACTGGAAGATGTGTTAGAAATCGTCCGTATTGAACAGCCGAAAGGGGTGATTGTTCAGTACGGTGGTCAAACGCCACTGAAATTAGCGCGTGCATTAGAAGCCGCGGGTGTGCCGGTTATTGGTACGAGCCCAGATGCGATTGACCGTGCAGAAGACCGTGAGCGTTTCCAACAAGCGGTTAACCGCTTAAACTTGAAACAGCCACAAAACGCCACTGTTGCAACTATCGAACAAGCTGTTGAAAAAGCAGCGGGTATCGGCTATCCGCTGGTGGTTCGTCCATCTTATGTACTGGGCGGTCGTGCGATGGAAATCGTCTATGACGAAGTTGACCTGCGTCGCTACTTCCAAACCGCGGTGAGTGTGTCTAACGATGCGCCAGTCCTATTAGACCGCTTCCTTGATGATGCGATTGAAGTGGACGTAGATGCAATCTGCGACGGTGAAATGGTGCTGATTGGCGGAATTATGGAGCACATTGAGCAAGCGGGTGTTCACTCAGGTGACTCCGCATGTTCACTGCCAGCTTATACATTAAGCCAAGAAATTCAGGATGTGATGCGTGAACAAGTGCGCAGCCTGGCATTCGAATTACGCGTTCGCGGTCTGATGAACGTTCAGTTTGCGGTGAAGAACAACGAAGTTTACCTGATTGAAGTGAACCCGCGAGCAGCAAGAACGGTGCCATTCGTTTCTAAAGCAACAGGCGTACCACTAGCGAAAGTTGCCGCGCGTGTTATGGCGGGTCAAACATTGACTCAGCAAGGCGTGACTGAAGAAGTCATTCCGCCTTACTACTCAGTCAAAGAAGTGGTTCTGCCATTCAACAAGTTCCAAGGTGTTGACCCAATCCTCGGGCCAGAAATGCGCTCAACGGGTGAAGTGATGGGTGTTGGCCGCACATTTGCTGAAGCATTCGCTAAAGCGATGTTAGGCAGCAACTCAACCATGAAGAAATCTGGTCGCGCACTGCTGTCTGTTCGTGAAGGGGATAAAACCAAAGTTGTTGATTTAGCGGCGAAACTGCTGAAACACGGCTTTGAGTTAGACGCGACTCACGGAACGGCGATTGTATTAGGTGAAGCGGGCATCAACCCTCGCTTAGTTAACAAAGTGCATGAAGGTCGTCCACACATTCAAGACCGTATTAAGAATGGTGAGTATAACTACATCGTGAATACCACAGCCGGTCGCCAAGCGATTGAAGATTCAAAACTCATTCGTGGCAGCGCACTGCGTTACAAAGTTCACTATGATACAACCCTCAACGGTGGCTTTGCGACGGCGTTATCTCTGAGCGCAGACCCAACGGATAAAGTGATTTCTGTACAAGAGATGCACGCATTAATTAAATAATTATTGATTCGATGATTATTAACCCCAGCGGTGTTATCACCTCTGGGGTTTTTTTATGGTTAGCGAAAAGTGGAATAAATTAAAATAAATGGAAAATAGTGCACAATAGTGATTGACCCTCACGTAACGTGAGGCACTAACCTGCATTTCAGGACAGGAGGCGTAGATGCTATTTCAAGTGGGTGAGATCGCAGAGAAAACAGGATTAACCATTCGTACCCTTCATCATTATGAAGAGATTGGTTTATTACTGCCGACTGCCAGAACCGATGCAGGTTATCGACTCTATAATATGCAATGTATTGAACGCTTGACGCAAATTCAGATGCTGCGTCAGGTGGGAGTCAAACTGAAAGACATCGGTGAGTTACTTGATGGTCACAGTGGCGATATCTCTCTTTTGCTGCAAGAGCGTATTAGTCTGTTAACCGAGCAGATGAAGCAGATTGAAAAACTGCGTTCACGCCTCGAGCGGTTACAGCAGCAAATGCAGCAGGGAGATAACCCCACTCAGGCTGATTGGTTTTCATTATTGGAGATGATGTCGATGTTTGATAAATATTTTACCCCTCAAGAGCTTGAGCAATTGCCGCTATACACGGCGAACACATTGAAAAATCAAGAGTGGCAGCAGCGGGTCGCCACAGTAAAATCGTTAATGGAAAAAGGTGAATCACCGAAATCAGCCGAAGTACAAGCTGTCGCTGTTGAGTGGATGACTGCCTTGGAAAGAGATACGGGCGGAAACCCTGATTTCTTTGCGCGTTTAAATCAAATTCACTTAACCGATAATGAGCTAATGTTCTCGACAGGGATCACCGAAGCGATGATTGACTTTGTAGCTCGGGGCTTTAGTGAGTACCAACTATCGCGTTTTAAACCCCATTTAACCGCAGAGCAATTTACTTTTGTTAGCCAGCATTATTTTGAATCTGGCAAAGTGTGGCCTGAATTTATTTCAGGAATTTATAATGCATTGAAAGCGGGAGATACTCCAGATTCGCCAAATGTACAGAAGCTGGCGGGAATGTGGTTAACCATGTTTAACCAATTTACTGGGGGCGATCCGCTATTGCAGGAAAAAATCCGCACGATTTATCGTGAAGATCCGGTGATTTCTCAAGGAACTTGGATGACGCCAGAAATTGGGCAGTATCTATTTTCTGCCATTAGTTGCTTATTGGCGAAGTAATAATAGCGTAAGTTAGCAATCCATATTTTGATATCAAAGTCGCGACAGAATATGCCGCGACTTTTTTGTTTTGGGTGGGTTAGTAGACTAAAAATGGACGGTTTGGATACCGATTGTTGCGGCTTGTCCACCCACACAAACTCGGCCGATAGCCTGATCTTGATGAGAAATTTCCACTTGAATTTGCGAGGAGCATCCCATTGCCCGCCCTTGTTCTAACAGAAAATGGGTTTCTGTGGGGAAGACATGTTTCACCAGATAGCAGCCAAGAGCACCACTGGCGCTACCAGTTGCGGACTCTTCATTAATCCCGTATAGCGGAGCAAAATTTCGGCAATGAGCAGTAAAGGAAGGCGACTGGCTTAACTCAAAAACATGAAAACCAATCGAGTCAAATTCACGGCTCAGTTGTGCGATAGCATCATAATTAGGTTTTAAATTATCTAATTGATTGGATTGCACGGGGACTAAAATATCAGGTAATCCAGTGGAGATAATTTCAATGGGTAAGCCTGTTTCCGTGATTGTCTCAGTTGGGATACCTAATGCGGCAGCGACGGCATTCACATCAGGTCCTTGGCGGCTAACGGGAAGAGTTTGTTGCATAATGACCCCATCAGCACTGACCGTAACATTTAAAATCCCTGCTTTGGTTTTTTGGGAATAGGTACCTGCGCCCAATTGGTTCAGTGAAAATAGGGTAAAAAAGACCGCCAATGTCGCATGTCCACAAAAGTCCACTTCACTTTCAGGGGTGAAAAAATCCACTTTAAAATCCGTTTTTTCACCTACACTTGCATCGGTATAGACAAACGCCGTTTCGGAAAATCCCACTTGGCGAGCAATCGCAATTTTTTGTGCATCATTGAGTTTCGGGGGATTGAGCACGACTCCTGCGGGGTTTCCACCCGTGTTATTTCGAGTAAATGAGTTTACAAGGTGAACGTCAAGCGTGTGTTTATCTGTAGGCATTACCGAGTTTTGCATAGTGACTCCAAGCTAATTAAGCGCTTTTTTATTATTTATGGGGATGAAAGGGGCGCATATTGAGAGGTAGATGTGGGTTTTGTCGCGGCGACCAAACACTAAAATTTGTGTTGGTCGCGTGAAATTTAGGCGTGCAATTTAGCTTTCTTTGCTGCCTTTTAAAGCTTTACGATGTTTCCAGTAGACGATAATGGAGCCAATCAAACCACTGACCAACAGCACAACAGGGATGATCATCAGCGCGGTGATCACGACTTGTTCATGCTCTTTAACGAAAGGAATTTGGTTAACGGCATAGCCCAAAGTCACAATAATACCGACCCACAATAACCCGCTAAGCCAGTTGAATAACTGGAAACGGCGGTGGCTTAAATCGGATAATCCCGCTAACAATGGCAGTAGCGTTCTCACAAATGCCAGAAAGCGCCCGATCAATAATGCATACAAACCTTGTCGGTTAAACATATCATTGGCTTTTTTATGATATTCCTCAGGGAGTTGAGAAAGCCAGCGTTTAACTATCTTCGTTTCGCTTAACCAACGCCCTTGAACAAATCCAAGCCAGCAGCCTAAACTCGCAGCCGTTGCCAACAGCAAGATTGTGGGGAAAAAGTGCAAAACACCTTTGGCAATCAGTGCACCAGAAAGCAGTAAAAGGGTATCACCGGGTAAAAATGCGGCGGGGAGCACGCCATTTTCTAATACAATCACCACAAAGAGTACGGTGTAAATGACCCAGAGAACTTCTGGGTTGGCGAGCTTCATAAAATCGTGTTGCCAAAGTGCCAGTACGATTTCGCGTATGACTTCCATAATCGTTCCTGTATCTGCATAAAGCGAATTATTGGGCTCTATATTACAGGAAAAATGTCAGCCTAGTTTGATTTGTTTGGGTAATTATCTAAAAGGCAGCGATTAACTGCCTAATAATTAAGGAAGGAATGTTGATGTTTAAATACGCGCGAAAGCACGTTGTAAATCATCAATGAGATCTTGCGGGTGTTCTAAGCCGACATGTAGACGGAAAAACGACCCGCTATCAGGCTGATAATCATATTGGCGCATACTGAGTAAATCTTCGGTTTGATAACCAAGGATCAGTGATTCAAACCCGCCCCATGAATACCCCATTTTAAAATGGCTAAAGTGGTCGAGAAAATCGCTGAACTGTTTAGGGGATAACCGCGAATTTAATTGAAACGAAAACAAACCGTTACAGCCACTAAAGTCTCGTTTAAAGAATTCATGCCCAGGGTGGCTTGGAAGTGCAGGGTGAAAAACACGTGCCACAGCGGGGTGCTCATCTAACCAGTTTGCGACGGCTAAACTGTTCGCTTCATGCTGCTTGAGGCGGGTTGGTAAGGTGTGAAGCCCTCGACCTGCCATGTAAACGGTATCAGGATCGGCAGTTTGCCCCAATAAATATGAGTTTTCCCGTAAGGTTTCGATGCAGCGCTGGTTGGCAACAGCGACCCCTAACATGCCATCTGAATGACCATTAATGTACTTTGTCGCGGATTGAATAGAGACATCTACATCAAATAAAAGAGGTTTGAGTAAGACACCCGCAGCCCATGTATTATCGATCATGATAATAATTTCTGGGGATTTTTGACGAATGGCTTTTACGATAGCAGGAAGGTCATGGACTTCCATAGTGATAGAACCAGGCGATTCCAAAAAAACAATTTTGGTATTTGGACGGATTAAATCGGTAATTTTTGCGCCAATCAATGGGTCGAAATAATTCGTTTCAACATTCAAATTAGTGAGGATTTTGTCGCAGAAGTTTTGTGTCGGGTCATAGGCTGACCCCGTGACCAGAATATGATCCCCCGCGCTGATAAATGACATAATGGCATTGGTGATCGCTGCTGCACCTGAAGGATAAAGAACACAGCCTGCCCCACATTCCAATTCGGTCATCGCTTCTTGGAAAGCAAAATGGGTCTGTGTACCTCGGCGACCATACATTAATACGCCATTCGCACGATTGTGTACCGCGTGCTTTTTATCTTCTACCGAATCAAAAATCACGGAGGAGGTACGTTGAATAACTGGGTTTACCCCTTTTTGAGTGAATTTAGGGTTTCTACCAAGATGCACGAGCTGGGTTTCTGGTCTTATGTTTGCCATTGAGCTATCCCTTATTTACCGATAGAAAATCAAATGATTGGCTAAGTTATCACCTGACGTTAAATGATTTTGGTCTACCAGAGCAAGAACTAAAGTGGTTAGCTGAATTTTCTTCATTATCAAGCAGCAAATCGAGTCGTCTCTCTAAGGGTTATGTTGATAAGCGACAAAAAATTGCGAATACTAATGATAATTACTATCAATTCGTGGTGTGTTTGATATTATCTGACATCTTGACGAAAAGAGATGAATGCGTGAATCAAATTTCGCTTTTAATGGTTAGTCGATGAATGGCACAATCATCGATATAAATTTTTTTATACAACACAAAATAAGAGAGTAAAGGCCAACTGATGCGTAAATTAACAGCTTCTATTCTATTGGCGATCGGCTTAATGGGCACGGCATCCGCAGAAACAACACCCGCTGTCACACCTACTACACCAGTAGCTAACCAAGGTTCAACAGCAGCTCCTGCAAATACACCTTCCACAACGGAAGTGACTGCGACTCAAGCAACTGCAACTCCAGCGGCAACACCGGAATCTGTCGTGACAAATACGGTAGTGACTGAAAATGTTGAGATTGCGACTGAAGCTCACGGTGGCGGTTTTGATCAGGATTTATCGGTTTGGGGTATGTACCAAAACGCAGATGTTGTTGTAAAAACGGTGATGATTGGTCTGTTACTCGCATCCGTGATTACATGGGCGCTATTCTTATCCAAAGGAAGTGAGATTTTAATTGCACGTCGTCGTTTAAAAGATGAAGCAAAAGCAATTGCAGAAGTAAAATCTCTTGATGAAGCGGTATCTATCGCGGAAGGGTTTAAAGCAGGTAGCATTACGCGCATGTTATTAGCTGAAGCGACAACAGAAAGAGCGCTTTCGGCAAACAGCCAAGATCTTGCGGGTATTAAAGACCGTACAGGTTTCCGTTTAGAAAGGGCGGTTGCTGCAATCAGCCGTTATATGGGACGTGGAAATGGCTATTTAGCAACTATTGGTGCGATTTCTCCATTTGTCGGTCTATTCGGTACCGTGTGGGGGATCATGAACAGCTTCATTGGTATTGCTCACTCACAAACCACAAACTTAGCCGTTGTTGCTCCAGGGATCGCAGAAGCGTTGCTGGCAACGGCAATCGGTCTTATCGCGGCGATTCCTGCGGTGGTTATCTATAATATTTTTGCTCGTATGATCAACAACTATCGTGGTCAAGTGGGTGATGTTGCTGCACAAGCAGCATTGTTACTGGGGCGTGACCTCGATCTGGCAAACAGCAAAGCAAGGTAATTATTATGGCAATGCGTTTAGGTGACGAACAAGACGATAGCGGTGAAATGCATGAAATCAACGTAACACCGTTTATCGATGTTATGTTGGTTCTGCTGATTATCTTTATGGTTGCAGCGCCACTGGCTACCGTTGATATTAAAGTCGACTTACCTGCTTCCACTGCGAAGCCTCAGCCTCGACCAGAAAAGCCAGTATTCTTAACTGTGAAATCAGATAGTCAGCTATTTATCGGCGAGCAAGCGGTCAGTAAAGAGCAGTTAGGTTCAACCCTTGATCAAGCCACAAACACCAATAAAGAAACCACAATTTTCTTCCAAGCGGATAAAAGTGTGGATTATGAAACGATGATGGATGTAATGAATGCGTTGCGTCAATCGGGGTATCTCAAGATTGGTTTAGTCGGTATGGAAGCAACCGCGGCTAACGCTAAATAGCTAAGTTGTTTCACGTAATCATGCGTTTTATCTCTGTATCGCGGGTGACATTTTCACGTTGATGCTTTGAGATAAAACGCATTTTTTTATGCCTATCAATTTTTATTCATCATATCTTTTGCATATTCTTGCAACATTTTTGATAAAAAAATGCCCTCTCTTTATAGTTTCACAAACAAAAGGTTTAATTTTATGCGGAATTTCTTCTGATTTTATTTAAGTTAGAGTGATTTTAAATTCTGCTCACATAAAATCACTTTTAAAAAAGACTTGATAAGGTTAATTGAAAATAAACCATCCATATTGTGCGGGATTATTCATATACAGAGTAATTTTGCTAGATACTCTAATTAGGAGTATCTATTTTGGAGTCTTTTGTGTGAGTTATCATGGAACTTGCTGATTATTAGAATAATCATGAATAAAGGCGATATCATCGTTCAAAATAACAGCAGGGTTAACTCGTTAGATGAAATTAAAACAAAAAGAGAGAATAATAAAAATTATTAATACATTTAACTCTAATTGAAATGATAAAAAA
>NZ_JAERJY010000121.1:0-11090 GCF_018257375.1 Providencia sp. JGM181
TGCTAATTCTATCTTTTAATATACCATTTACATGGTTGATTACAGTTGAAATCTTACCAACTGAAACTAATAAGGTATCCAAATAATGGAAAGTTCATTTACACCGACAGAAGAATTACTTAACGCTCGCGTCGCGCAACAAACTTCACAAGAAAATACTATCCCTTACCAAGAAATTTTATTGACGCGCTTGTGCATGCACGTTCATGGAAAACTGTTGGAATCACGTAATAACATGCTAAGAGCTCAAGGTGTCAATGAAACGCTATTTATGGCGCTCATGATCCTTGATACTAAAGATTCTCATAGCATTCAGCCATCTGAACTCAGTGCAGCATTAGGTTCTTCACGGACTAACGCAACACGTATTGCTGATGAATTAGAAAAAAATGGTTGGATTGAGCGTAAAGAAAGCCATAACGACCGTCGCTGCCTACATTTGCACTTAACGGAAAAAGGCTCTGAGTTTCTCAGTGGATTATTACCGCCGCAACATAAAGCATTGATCGATATCTGGTCTTCATTGGATACTGATGAAAAACAGCTGCTCGACAAGCTGATGCGCAAATTATTAGCAAAACTCGATAGCATAAAAGAGTGATAATATTGACCACAGATATTTCATGGTTAATGTTTTTGAGGCATTCTGTGGCTTAAACTGAAAAAAAAACTTTTCACTCACATATATTTCATTATCCTTTCAGTTATATATTGCGATATCCCATCGAGCAACGAAATCATTTGTCGTCTTAGTTTCCAGTAGTTAACACTAACTGCTGGAAACAGCCGTTATTTTTATCCATTGAATATGGGGAACCACCAGTATGAGCGCACGCGAGGATCTGCCTGAAACGCAAACGCCGCCATTAAACAAAAAAAGACAGCGCAGAAATGCACTAATGTTCCTAACCGTTATTTTTATCGCGATAGGTATCGGTTGGACTGCATACTGGTATCTCGTCTTACGCCATTACGAATCAACAGACAACGCTTACGTTGCTGGAAATCAAGTTCAAATCCAAGCGCAAATATCCGGTAGCGTCATGACAGTCAATGTCGATAACACCGATTTTGTGAAAAGTGGAACGGTACTGGTGGAGTTAGATCCTAGAGATGCCGAACTCGCCCTTGAAAAAGCCAAAACTGAACTTGCTAACAGCGTTCGACAATCACAACAGCACATTATCAATAGCCGTCAATTTCAAGCGAATATTGATGTTAAACGCTCTGAACTATCCCGCTTACAAAATGATTTAAAACGCCGCGAAGTCTTAGGTAGCAGCAATTTAATCGGTAAAGAAGAGCTCCAACATGCGAGAGAAGCGGTCATTAGTGCGAAAGGTGCACTTGATGTGGCGATTGAACAGTACAACGCCAATCAAGCCATCGTGCTCAATACGGCTTTAGAAAAGCAACCGCTTGTTGAACAAGCTGCAACGCAGGTACGAAATGCATGGCTTGCCCTGCAACGCACCAAAATTGTCAGCCCAGTGGACGGTTACGTTTCCCGCCGTAGTGTGCAAGTCGGTTCACAAATCACGCCAAATACCCCATTAATGGCAATTGTGCCATCCAGCGGAATGTGGATTGATGCCAACTTTAAAGAGACGCAATTAGCGAGCATGCGCATTGGTCAACCCGCCAAAGTAACCACCGATTTCTACGGCAAAAATGTGGTATTCAACGGTACCGTGGTTGGGCTTGATATGGGGACGGGGAGCGCGTTCTCGTTATTACCTGCTCAAAATGCGAGCGGTAACTGGATCAAAGTAGTTCAACGCCTTCCAGTACGTATCGCCCTCGATGAAACTCAACTTGATGAGTACCCTCTACGTATTGGGCTCTCAACCGAAGTCGAAGTGGATACGGCCAATAAAGACGGCAAAGTGTTATCCAAAGGCCTGCGCGATACGCCGGCTTATCACACAACCGCTTTAGCGGTTGATATGTCTCCTGCTGACAAAATTGTTGCTGAGATTATTCAAAATAACTCTGGCAAATAAGTAAACGGAGACATTAACGTGACAAATGCACCGTTAACAGGTTCAAAACTGGCTTGGATGACCATTGCGTTATCTTTGGCTACTTTCATGCAAGTTTTGGATTCGACCATTGCTAACGTCGCTATCCCCACAATTGCGGGTAACTTGGGTGCATCTAACTCACAAGGCACATGGGTGATCACATCGTTTGGGGTAGCGAATGCTATCTCTATTCCGATCACTGGCTGGTTAGCTCGTCGTATTGGTGAAGTTCGCCTCTTTTTATGGTCTACCGGGCTTTTCGCCCTTACCTCATGGTTGTGTGGGATCTCCAACAGCTTAGAAATGCTGATTTTATTCCGCGTCCTACAAGGTTTGGTTGCAGGTCCACTCATTCCTTTGTCTCAGAGTCTCTTACTCAATAACTATCCACCAGCCAAACGTAGTATGGCTCTTGCACTGTGGTCAATGACCATTGTGGTTGCGCCAATTTGTGGGCCTATTCTTGGTGGCTATATTAGTGACAACTACCACTGGGGCTGGATTTTCTTTATCAACGTTCCTTTTAGTATTGCGATTATTTTTGCCATTATGCGAACGCTTAAAGGACGTGAAACTCAAATCGCGATCAAGCCAATTGATACCGTCGGGCTTGTCTTACTGGTTGTCGGGATTGGTGCATTGCAGATTATGCTCGACCAAGGGAAAGAGCTCGATTGGTTTAACTCTACGGAGATCATCGTTCTGACCGTTATCGCCGTTGTCGCGATAGCCTTCTTAATTGTTTGGGAACTGACTGATGAGCATCCCGTCATCGACCTTTCCCTCTTTAAAGAGCGTAATTTCACCATTGGTTGTTTGGCGCTCAGCTTGGCGTATATGCTCTATTTCGGTACCATTGTCCTATTGCCTCAGTTACTGCAAGAAGTGTACGGTTATACGGCAACATGGGCGGGTTTGGCCTCGGCGCCTGTGGGTCTATTGCCGCTGCTGATCACGCCGATTATTGGTCGCTTTGGTAACCGTATTGATATGCGTTATTTAGTGACATTCAGTTTTATTATGTATGCCGTCTGCTATTACTGGCGAGCTTACACCTTTGAGCCTGGTATGGGATTTGCCGCAGCAGCATGGCCTCAGTTCGTTCAAGGTTTAGCGATAGCCTGCTTCTTTATGCCACTCACGACCATTACATTATCAGGTTTACCACCAGAAAGAATGGCATCAGCGTCCAGCTTATCTAACTTCACGCGAACCTTAGCGGGTGCAATTGGTACCTCCATCACCACCACGTTGTGGACACAGCGTGAAGCAATGCACCATGAAAATCTGACAGAGTTTGTTAACCCGTATAATCCAAATGCTCAACATATGTACAGTGAGTTGGCGCAAATAGGAATGAATGAGCAGCAAAGTGCTGCGTATATTGCGCGCTCAATTACTGAGCAAGGGCTAATTATTTCTGCTAATGAAATTTTCTGGATGTCCGCTGGCGTGTTTATTCTGTTAATGGTGATTGTATGGTTTGCCAAACCACCATTCGGAGCTGGTTCAAAAGATGGTGGCGGAGCTCACTAGCTGGCATATAATCCAAATGAAAAAAAACCATACACAATTTTGCGTATGGTTTTTTTTTAAGCTAGCTCAAGTCAGTAAGTAATTACTTAACTTTATTTTGTGACCACCACTGAGAAAGCATAATCCCTGTTGCGACAGAGACGTTCAGGCTTTCAACTTTACCTGTTCCGCCAATGTACAGGCTCATATCACCCTGATCCCATGTGCTGTCACTTAAACCATCACTCTCTTGACCTAACACCAACACCATTTTCTTCGGTAATTGAACCTTAGCAATGTCCTGACTACCTTTATGGCTTGATGTCGTAACGATGGTATAGCCCGCTTCACGGAATTTATTCAGTGTTGGGGTGAAACCATCCGCATCAATGGCTTTAATATGCTCTGCGCCGCCTTCAGCGGTACGAATTGCCGCACCTGATTCCAGCATTCCTGCATCTTGTAAAATCACACCTTTCACACCAAAGTGAGCGCAGCTACGCATGATCCCACCAAGGTTATGCGGGTTACCAACATCTTCCAGCGCTAAAACACAATCGGTATCGACCGCATTTTCTAAGTAGGTTTCTGCTGCCATACCACCGCGTTTTTTGATGATAAAGCACACACCGCCGTGGTGCTCAGTACCAGACGCTTTTGTTAACTCTTCTTCATCAACAACATGGTACGCTTTACGGTTTGCCGCCATCCATTTTAATGCATCACGAAAACGTGGGGTGACTGACTGCAAGAACCACGCACGGACAATACCATCTGGACGGTTTTTAAACATCGCTTGGCAAGCATTTTCGCCGTAAATACGGGTCTCTTCTTGGCGCTGTTTACGTAACTGCTCAGGATCAATTTGGCTTTTTCCTGAAATACCACCGTGGTCGTTTTCTAATTCATCACTACCCGGTTTTGAAACTGTACGCCATGGTGACTGCTCTCCACGAGGAGCGCTATCGCGATTACTTGATCGTCTGTCGTTGTCAGAACGGCGTTCTGAGCGACCACCTTCTGGACGACCAGAGCGACCTGAACGTTCGTTACGATCATTACGGTCGTTGCGATCATTACGCCCACCTGAACGTTTATCACCGCGTCTATCGTCGCGCTTATCATCACGACCGCCACGGCGTTTATCATTACCTTTATTATTGTCCTGCTCTTCGCTACGGACATACATCACTTTTACTTTGCCGTTTTTACCACTAAAATCATTCGTGTCGTTCATCGCTATCCCCTACTAAGCTATGGCGCGAAGATTACATGAAGTTGCAAAGCTACGCTACCGATCCGCGCTATTATCTCACCGAAAAGTTATTGAATATACTTCTATCGTAGACAAATCGTTTTGCGTACAATATGCCCCTTATTTTTGTCGCAACGAAAAGTGCCTTATCAACCATGAGTCAGAACGCTGTCTATCATCTGCGTCAACAACGCTTAGCCCTTTCTACAAAACCTTTTAAAGCAAGGGGTTGCCGGGTAAAACGCTGTCAATATTGCCTGCTACCCGCACCACAGTGTCTCTGCGAAGAAACGGTTTCTGCACAAGCAAAAAGCCAATTTTGTCTGATTATGTTTGATGGTGAAGTCTTTAAACCGAGCAATACCGGAAAACTCATTGCCGATGTGCTTCCTGATACTCAGGCATATCAATGGTCAAGAACAGATCCTGACAACCAGTTATTAGCTGCACTGCAAGATAAGAGTAGACAGCCTTATCTGATTTTCCCAGAAAGCTACGCGCAAACAGATCGTGTCGTCGTCAATGCACCAACGCTTTCTGACAAACCTGCATTGTTTATTCTGTTAGATGGCACTTGGCCAGAAGCGCGTAAGATGTTCCGCAAAAGCCCTTATTTGGATCAAATTCCAATGTTGTCTATCAATACGAAAGCGAGAACCGACTACCTGCTGCGTACCCCATCGCGGGAAGAGCAACACTGCACCGCGGAGGTGGCTGCTACCGTGCTAGAGCAAGCTGGTGATATTGATGCATCCCAAGCGTTATTTACGCATTTCAATCTGTTTCGCCGTAAATACTTAGAGGGAAAACCGCATCATCCAACCGCTCAAATGCTCTTGTCTCAGCCCCAAGAATAACTCCTTATAGGCATTTTTTACGCTATTTATATGCCTCGCTTTCCAGCAATTTCTATTTTGAAAATCACCTTCACAGCAAAACGTGAGGGTGCTTGTAATATTCAATAAAATTCCCCCGATAAACTGGCGCTTCCCACAATATACGGCACAATATACGACATAGTGTTGCTGTATCGTATAGCGTTGCTTACGAACTCAAAATCAATTGAGCGGGTTTTCGCTCACCACAAAAAGGTTTACCGCCATGGGGTTAGTGAGTCAGCTAGAGTCATTGTTTAGACCAAAATCTATTGTTGTCGTGGGCGCATCAGAAGATCCTAGCCGAGCAGGATCCGTGATGATGAAAAACTTACTCAGCAGCGGTTTCAAAGGCCCTATTCTGCCCGTTAATCCGAACAGAAGCTCCATTCTTGGCGTCCTTGCTTATCCCTCAATTGATAAACTCCCACTCAAGCCTGATCTTGCGGTAATCTGCACTCACTATTCTCGCAATGTTGAATGTCTCCGGCAGCTTGGGGAAGCAGGCTGTAATGTCGTCATTATCTTATCATCCCCTTCTATTCAATTTAATGAACTGAAAAAGGTGGCACAGCAATACCAAATTCGTTTATTGGGTCCGAATAGCTTAGGCTTCTTTGCACCATGGCAAGGGCTAAACGCCAGCTTTTCCCCAATCCCTATTTTGAAAGGTAAACTGGCATTTATTTCACAATCTGCCGCAGTCTCAAATACAGTCTTAGATTGGGCGCGCCATCGCGATATCGGCTTTTCCTATTTTATTGCCCTTGGCGATAGCATTGATATCGATATTGATGACCTACTGGACTATCTTGCACGAGACAGCAAAACCAGTGCTATCTTGCTTTATTTAGAAAATATTAGTGATGCTAGACGCTTTTTATCATCTTCTCGTAGTGCATCCCGTAACAAACCGATCCTCGTTATCAAAAGCGGGCGAACACGCAAAGCGCAAGAGCTTCTCGGTGAAAAACCAAGTTTAGATGCCGCTTATGATGCTGCGATTCAACGGGCAGGTTTGCTGCGCGTCCAAGATACCCACGAAATGTTTTCTGCGGTAGAAACACTAAGTTATATGACTCCGCTACGAGGAGAACGTTTATCGATTATGAGCAACGGCTCAGCACCTGCCGCAATGGCACTCGATGAACTACTGCTACGTAATGGGAAGCTTGCAAAACTCAGTGTAGAAACTGAAAACGAACTGAGCTCTCTATTGCCACTAGATTTATCTACCCAAAACCCGATTGACCTCGGCGATGATTCTACTGTTGATAGGTATCTCAACGTATTAAACAAAATGCTCGATAGTCACGATCATGATGCGTTGCTTTTGATCCATACCCCAAGTGCCATTACACAAAGTAAGTCCATGGCAGAAAAAGTGATCAAAACTATTAAGCAGCATCCTCGGGGCAAATGGTTAACCATCCTCACAAACTGGTGCGGGGAATATTCTTCTCAAGAAGCAAGAAGGCTTTTCAGCGAAGCTGGGATCCCAACTTACAGAACACCCGAAGGTGCAATCACCGCCTATATGCATATGGTGGAATATCGCCGTAACCAAAAACAATTAAAAGAAACCCCTGCGCTGCCTGTCGGAATAACCGCAAATACTCAGCAAGCACATACCTGTATCATGCAAGCCATTGAAAATAACAAGCTGCATTTAGATACCCATGAGGTTCAGCCAATCTTAAAAGCTTATGGCTTAAACAGTTTACCAACATGGATTGCTCATTCCAGCGAACAGGCCGTTGAAATTGCAGAAAAGATTGGCTATCCCGTTGCACTAAAATTACGTTCTCCTGACATTGTGCACAAATCAGAAGTTCAGGGCGTTATGCTCTATTTAAGGAATGCCAAAGAAGTCGCTGAAGCCGCTAATGCCATTATTGAACGAGTCTCGACTAATTATCCACAAGCTCGAATTGAAGGCTTATTAGTACAAAGCATGGCGAATCGCGCAGGCGCTCAGGAGCTACGAATTGCTGTTGAGCTTGACCCTGTTTTTGGTTTATTGATCATGCTTGGTGAAGGAGGCATAGAGTGGCAACAAGAGAGCCAGGCAGCCGTAGCCCTTCCGCCACTAAACTTAGCGCTAGCACGTTACTTGGTCATTAATGCGATCAAAGGACATAAAATTAAAGCCCGTAGTGCTTTAGAGCCATTAGATATTCCGGGGCTAGCTAGCTTATTAGTTCGTGTATCTAACCTAATCATTGATTGTCCTAACATTACCCGGTTGGACATACACCCACTGCTCGCCGCTGGTGATGAATTCACATTACTTGATGTTTCAATGACATTGAACCCAGCAAGTGACAATCCAAATACTCGGCTTGCCATCCGTCCTTATCCTAATGAACTTGAAGAGACCATTAACCTAAAAGATGATTTAACTTGCTTGTTAAGACCGATTCTTCCTGAAGATGAACCACTCTTAAAATCCTTTATTGAGCAAGTCACTAAAGAAGATCTTTATTACCGTTATTTCAGTGAAATCAGTGAATTCACTCATGATGATCTCGCGAATATGACGCAAATCGATTACGACCGAGAAATGGCGTTTGTCGCTGTTAAAAATAGTGATACACAACCCGAAATTATCGGTGTAACTCGTGCAATGGCAGATCCTGATAACCAAGAAGCTGAGTTTGCCGTTTTAGTTCGTTCAGATATGAAAGGTCAAACACTCGGCTATCAATTAATGCAAAAATTGCTCAACTACACCCGCGGACATGGCATTAAGAAACTGACAGCGATCACCATGCCAGAAAACCGTAATATGATCAGTTTAGCAAAAAAATTAGGATTCCAAATTGATGTTCAATTTGAGGATGGTGTCGTAAATCTCACCCTACATCTATAATTATCGTTAGGAATAAACCGTAATCTGTATAGTAAGTAAACCAATGGTCAATTTATTCCTAATGAATGGTGTAAATATGATATCATCGACAGATCATTCGCTTAAATATTTGTATAAAGCGATTTGCTATTAGACTAACAAGAGAAAATTCACACTGTGATGTTGTCAAAACTAAAACAAGCAAAACATCAACAACACTTGGCAAACATGCCTAAATTGTCTCAGTCGGTTGATGATGTTAAAACGCTCTATAAGACGGAAGATTTTCGTGGTGCTCTGCTTGAACAGATCTCGCAAGCTAAAAATACAGTCTACATTACGGCTCTGTATTTAGAAAAAGATGATGCGGGTAAAGACATCCTTCATGCTCTGTATGCCGCTAAACAAGCAAATCCTAATCTAGATATTAAAATTCTAGTTGATTGGCACCGAGCTCAACGCGGTCGAATTGGCGCAGCGGCTAATCTAACTAATGCCGATTGGTATTATGAAGTTTCTCAGCAATACCCTGATGTTGAGATCCCTGTTTTCGGGATCCCCGTAAACACGCGTGAAGCATTAGGGGTACTGCACTTAAAAGGTTTCTTATTTGATGATACGCTTCTGTATAGCGGGGCAAGCATCAATGATGTCTATCTGCATCGTCATGAAAAATACCGCTATGATAGATATCATCTCATCAAAAATAGCCAGCTCACGACAACGATGAAAAAATTCATTGATGATTCTCTTTTATCATCGGATGCTATTCATCTACTCAATACGCCTGATAGACCCAAAACAGCGGAGTTTAAAGCATTAATCAAGCAATTTCGTTTGTCATTAAGAGGCGTTAATTACCAATTTTCAGGTAATGCTTCCAATGATGAACTCGCCGTTACTCCGTTTGTTGGCCTAGGAAAAAAGAACGAGTTAAATCGTACTATCACCCATTTAATGAGCTCAACCGCTGAAAAGCTAACTATCTGTACACCATATTTTAATTTACCTGCTGTTTTGGTTAGAATTATCAGCAAGTTACTGCGTGATGGAAAGAAAGTTGAAATCATTATTGGTGATAAAACCGCTAACGACTTCTATATTCCACCTGAAGAGCCTTTTAAAATCATCGGTGCTTTGCCTTATCTCTATGAAATAAACTTACGTAAGTTTGTTAGCCGTTTGCAGCGTTTTATTGATAGTGAACAACTGACAGTTCGTTTATGGAAAGATGGTGACAACACCTATCACCTGAAAGGAATGTGGGTTGATAATCAATGGCAGCTGATTACAGGTAATAACCTGAATCCACGGGCTTGGGGATTAGATTTGGAAAATGCGGTATTAATCCACGATCCAAAACAACAGCTCCAAGAACAACGCCAACACGAGCTTGATTGCATCCGAGTCCATACTAAAGTTGTTCATCATTATCGCGAGCTGGATAGCATTCAAACCTACCCTGTTAAAGTGAAAAAACTGATCCGTCGATTACGACGTATCCGAGTTGATCGACTCATTAGTCGAATACTTTAATAATTGACTCTCTAAAGCGCCGCTCATGTGGCGCTTTTTATTATCTAGCGAACTCTAACTTATCAGTTGCTGTAGAGGGCCAAGATATATGCCAAATCTCTCTTATAAAACATTAGCTTTAAGTTGCTCCTTAATAGTCATGACTGGCTGTTCAGGCTTCCATTGGTCAAATGATAATTGGCAGGGAAAAGATAAGGCGCAGCACTTTGCCTTTTCTGCTGCAATGGCTGCTGCTGGTAATGCGTATGCGGATAGGCAGAACATGCAACATCGGCAAGCGGCACAATTCGGTATGTTGTTTTCGATTTCGCTAGGTGCAGCGAAAGAACTTTATGATAGCCGACCAGCAGGTACTGGCTGGAGTTGGCATGATTTTGCTTATGATGTAGCGGGTTCAGTGGCAGGTTATACTCTATATCAAAACTTTAAGTAATATTTGCTCGCTCATAATAAACAAAAAAATCTAGAAGAGATCACTATAGCAGAGTGAGCTGTGTGACGACAGGGAGAAAATATAGTTAGAAATTGCTGTATTACATGTATTGTAGAAAAACAAAAACCCCGTGATTTTCATCACGGGGCTTGCTATAAGTGGCGGAACGGACGGGACTCGAACCCGCGACCCCCTGCGTGACAGGCAGGTATTCTAACCAACTGAACTACCGCTCCACTTATTCTTTTTGCCTTTCGGCGACTTATCGCTTCGCAATAAGCTTTAAATTAATGTCTGGCAGTTCCCTACTCTCACATGGGGAGACCCCACACTACCATCGGCGCTACGGCGTTTCACTGCTGAGTTCGGCATGGGGTCAGGTGGGACCACCGCGCTATTGCCGCCAGACAAATTCTGTTTATTCCCGTTTAAGTCTTTACCTAAACCAGAACATCAATCCTGAACAAGCTGTGTGACTACCCTTTGGCGTCACTGTCATTGAATCAACTCAATCTCTCTTCTCGAAAACACCTTCGGTGTTGTCAGGTTAAGCCTCACGGTTCATTAGTATTGGTTAGCTCAACGTATCGCTACGCTTACA
>NZ_JAERJY010000122.1:0-11008 GCF_018257375.1 Providencia sp. JGM181
AGTGTAACAGCCCATTACCCAATTCATACTTCATTATTATTTTTTGCGTTATTTTTATAAAAAATAAGTCAGTAATTAACGCCATAAAAAACCAATTAAAACCCAAAAATCCAGATCATTAGACTAATCAAACCAGAATATTCAAACATAAAACCCATAAATCTTTATAGCCTTACTCACTAACTGAGTGATCGAAATAGCTATTAACTATCGAAAATAGCCTATCAATCCGTCATAAATATTGGTAATTAATTTAACTTAGCGATTAAATACTCCTAAATTGAACCAGTCAATTTTAGATTACTCTCGCCAATTAAAGATAATAATATTTAATTATCTTTGAATACTATTATCTCAATAAAACTCGCATGGAGGGATCATGCTAGCTAATCAACAATTTGATAACCATGAAGTATCCAATTACATTGGTTCATTTCTTAAACGACGACGTAAAGTCGTTGGGCTCACGGGCGCTGAGCTCGCTTCTCGTTTAAGCATCAGCCAACAACAGATTTCTCGCTATGAGCGAGGTGTCAATGCGATTACTATTCAAAATCTTTTGGGAATTTTGCATGCTTTAGAATTAAAAAAGCACGATATTGATGAGTTCCTGCAAAATATTTTTAATTTTTATCATATCGATATTGATATGGAGAAAAAGTTGTTTAACTAGAAATTAATTTTTACTAAACAACTCGTTAGGTATAGAGAGGGTAATGCCTCTCTACCTCTTCTCTCTTTGACTTCCCCGTAATTCCCATCTATCACCCTCATACTTGTGACAAAATCAACGCCTATAAATCAACTTTGAACATTGCTATGATGGAAAAATTAGCAAATCTTGTGACGGAGATAACGATGAGTATCCAGCGCGACACTATTTTGAGCCATGCGTTAAACCAGTTAGAGCAACAGGGGTTATCTGCCTCGACAGAAAGTTTACTCACTGAAATTGAATCCGACTTTACGACCTTACGCCAATTTTGGCCTGATGATGAAGCCCTCGTTTATGATTCTCTACGCTATCACGGGCAGCAAATTGAAGTGTGGCAGCGCCAAACCTTATTAGATGAGCGACTCAGCCCACAACTAAAACTCATGGCTCGTTATCAACAATTGGCAGAGAAAGTCCGCGAAGGGCGTTTCCCTGGCTGTCTGTTTATTTCTGCCTGCAACTATTACCCAGACCCAGAACACCCTATCCACCAATTAAGCCGCCTGCAAAAATCCAACTCATTCAGCTTTACTAAGCAGCTGCTCGATGAGCTAGATATTGAAGATGCAGAACTCGTCGCCAATCAGATGGAGTTGGTTTTAGAAGGTTGTTTAAATCGCTTGTTGGTTAATCGCGATATCCGTGATGTGGAAATTGCTCAACAGCTTTCTGAGGATATTTTGACTATCGCTCTGTGCCGTAAAAAAGGCGCATTAAGTTAAAATTCGTACACTCGCGCGTTAAACAGGCGTTTTTTGTCGAAAAAGAAAACACTCAGTCAGAAAATGTTTTTTTTTATAAAAAATGCATTGACGAGAACAGCCTAATACGGTTTAATGCGCCCCGTTGCCCGGATAGCTCAGTCGGTAGAGCAGGGGATTGAAAATCCCCGTGTCCTTGGTTCGATTCCGAGTCCGGGCACCACTATTTAAAGAACCCGCCCTAGTGGCGGGTTTTTGCTTTCTAGCGAATCACCTCAGTCTTTACTTCTCAAAAACCACTTTCTTCATTCACCACAACCCCCCCCCTAGAAAATTGCGCGAAATCGTGACTACAGGCTTTTGAGTAAATCTTGACGATATGGCAATGCGGTCATTGCTCCCTTCGCCGTGGTGGCTAATGCGCCACAAATTTGTGCTTGTCCAATAATCATGCCCAGCGTATTTTCATCACACGGCAGACCATAAACCGCCAGCCCTGCTAATAGACCTGCGACAAAGGCATCTCCCGCACCTGTCGTATCAACCACCACCACGGGTCTAGCTGAATAATGCAGAATATCTCCCTGCCAACACACCATCACCCCATTTTTACCTAGAGTCACAAGTAGCAAATCAAAAGAATACTGTGTGGAAAGTTGTGCAATACCTTGCTGAATATCGGTTTTGCCGCTTAAGAAAAATAATTCTTCTTCGGATAACTTCACCACCGAAGCGAAAGTTAACGCTTTATGTAAACATTCACGCAATAGATTTTCATCCTGCCAAAGATCCGTTCGGATATTAGGATCAAAACTAACGCGCCCACCTGCACGACGAATTTTTTCCATAGCATAAAATGTGGTACTACGGCTCGGCTCGGCACTCAGCGCGATAGAGCACGCATGTAGCCATTCATTTTCCTGAAATACCGGTAAATCCTCTATTTCTAAAAAAAGATCCGCTGCGGGACGAACCATAAACGTAAAAGTTCGTTCTCCCTCTTCATCCAGTTCAACCACCACCGTTGATGTACGATGTTGCGGATCCAACTTCATATAGTCAGTGTCCACTCTCTCTTGATCTAGCGTGCGGCACATAAAGCGGCCAAAAGGATCATCTCCGACACGACCAATAAATCCACTTTGTCCATCAAGGCGAGCTACCCCAGCCGCCACATTCGCAGGCGCACCACCCGGCAGCTGAAGTAAGCAGCCTTCTCTTTCGGGGATCAAATCAACAACAGCATCACCGAGAACCCACACTTTATCGGTCATAAATTACTCCACAAGCAATATTGAAAATAGTCAGTATGATTAAATTGAATCCCTTGGTAACCAAGGCGATGAAATATAGACAGTTTCTCGATGCGTCTCCCCGTTAATGATATGTAGCGCGCTACGCTTGCCAATTTCATAATGCGGAAGTTGTACCGTCGAAAGCGGTGGAATAAATAATTCACCGATCCCAACCATATTGTCGTAACCCACAACGGCGACATCTTTTGGGATCTTCAATCCACTCTCTAACAAGATCTGATAAACGATGAATGCGATCCGATCGTTTCCACAAATAACTGAATCAAAACCCGCTTTTCCATAGTGGATCTGCTTGCGTACAATCTCAGGAATATCAGCATAATTTTCTGTACTTAAAAAATGATGAGATAACGCATCCGCATTAATTCCATGTTCTTCACAAGCGCGCTTAACCCCAAGAGCTCGACGGAGAGTCGCTGGGTGGTTGGCAGGGAGATATAAACATAGCGGTTGGCGGTAACCTGCATTTAATAGCGCTTTCACCGCGTTATATTGGCCATCTTCATCATCGGGTACATAGCTGGCCGTTGGTACATTTAGGCTTTCACAGTTAGCGAGTACTAATGGTACCTTCATCATGTGCTTGGTAATTTCAACCTGCCTAAGCCCCATTGCCGTGTAAATAATGCCATCCGGGCGATGAGAAAAAAGTAAACTTGCGATGGCTTCAGGATCATCACCTTCTAGCATATTCACCACATAGCTATTCCAACCGTGTGAACGCGCCGTTTCTTCAATAGACAGCGTGATATCGACAGAAAAAGGAGACGTCGCCGTATCTAGCGCCAATACCCCAATCGTTCGAGGTTTTTGCCCTGACCGTGTACCGCGGATCATCCGAGCAGAAAGATCAGGTGTATAACCCGTTTCATTAATAGCTTTTTGAATGCGCTCTAATGTCTCTTTTTTCAGCTTTTCAGGATTATTGATAGCCCTTGAGACCGTCATCATTGAAACGCCCGCCAGCTTTGCGACATCTTTTAAGAGTACCATTTTGCCCTCTTTACTCTATTTTCAACGTCTTTGTTTTCAACGTCTTTGGTTCCAACGTCTTTTCGTCGGAGTATATCAACCAATAAATCGCCACATGATTGCGAGAATAAGAAACCTGTGACATCCCTCACATACCGCCAATGTTAATGTTAACATTGGTGATTAACATCATATTTATGCACTATGCCGTCTTTTACAAAGTGAATGTTAACATTAACAATATAGACATTCTGACAGTAGGAGAATATCTATGGGCAAAAAAACACGCGCTAACATGCATGCCTATCTCACATTAAGTGGTTTGTTATTTACTTTCTTTTGGACATGGTCATCCGTGTTTTCCTTGGTATCTCTGTGGCTCAGCCAAAAAATTGGCCTAAAGGGCACCGATACGGGCATTATTTTTTCTGTTATCAGCCTAACCGCATTTTGTGCTCAACCTCTTTATGGGTTTATTCAAGACAGGCTTGGCTTACGCAAAAATCTATTATGGTTTCTGGGTGGATTGCTATTAATCAGCGGACCTTGGTTTATTTTTGTCTGTACCCCCTTATTAAAATGGAACATTTTTGCGGGAGCGGCGGCGCTGGGAATTTATGTTGGCGCGACTTTCTTTGCCGGTATTGGCGCACTTGAATCCTATACTGAACGCGTCAGCCGCATCGCGAGTTTTGAATATGGTCGTGCCCGTATGTGGGGTTCACTGGGCTGGGCAGGCGCCACCTTTTTTGCAGGGTTATTATTTAATATCGACCCCAATTTAAACTTTGCTATGGGTTCTGCCAGCGCACTTCTGTTCATCATTCTGTTATGGCGTTTGCGCAACGTTCGCCCCCATACAATGAATGAGCTTGAGTTCGGAAAAACTCAGTCGCTGACTATCACTGATGCGCTGGGATTATTACGCATGCGCTCATTTTGGTCTTTGGTGATCTTTGTCTGCGGGGTAAGTGTTTATAACGTCTACGACCAACAATTTCCGGTCTATTTTGCCTCGTTGTTTGCAAGCCAAAACGAAGGCAACGAGATGTTTGGCTACTTAAACTCGCTTCAGGTCTTTTTAGAGGCAGGTGGTATGTTCTTAGCACCTTTCCTCGTCAATCGTATTGGTGCCAAACGTGGTCTGCTTTTGAGTGGCGTGATCATGGCGCTGCGTATTCTAGGTTCGGGGCTTGCTGACGATGCAATCACGATTTCATTTATGAAGCTGCTACATGCGGTTGAACTCCCTATCCTATTAATTTCATTATTTAAATACATTACATCCGTATTTGATAAACGTTTATCTGCAACCATCTACTTAGTGGGTTTCCAGTTTGTAGCGTCGCTCTGCGCCTCATTCTTATCCCCGCTCGCAGGGTACAGCTATGACACATTAGGCTTTGCAGATACCTATATGATCCTCGCCGCTATCGTCATTTTGATGACGATAATTTCAAGTGTCCTTCTGCAATCAGAGGACGCATCAACCGTCAATCGTATGACAACATCGAAAAAAACGGTGGAACTATGAACCAAAAACTTCAGCAAGCACAATTTGCTCTTGAGCAGCTTACAGCTCAACGTGGAAACACCTATTACCCTGACTTCCATCTTGCTCCGCCCGCCGGCTGGATGAATGATCCCAATGGTTTGATCTACTTTGATGGGTTATATCACGCATTTTATCAACATCACCCAATGAGTGCTGATTGGGGGCCAATGCATTGGGGTCACGCCACCAGTCACGACATGATCCATTGGCAACATCAGCTTATCGCCCTAGCACCTGGTGATGATTATGATCGTGATGGCTGTTTTTCAGGTTGTGCCGTAAATGATAATGGAACCCTTTCACTCATTTATACAGGGCATGTGTGGCTAAAAGATGCTGGTGACGATAGCGCTATCCGTGAAGTTCAATGTTTAGCAACCAGTACTGACGGTATTCACTTTGAAAAACAAGGTATTGTGCTAACGCCTCCCGATGGCATCATGCATTTCCGTGATCCTAAAATTTGGCAAGAAAATGGCACTTGGTGGATGGTATTAGGTGCTCGAGACGCGGCAAATTGTGGACAAACGTTGCTTTATAAGGGAAATTCACTACGCGAATGGCAACTTGATCGAATCCTCGCCCATGCGGATGTCGATGGTGGCTATATGTGGGAATGCCCAGATTTCTTCCCGTGTGGCGACCACCACTATTTGATGTTTTCACCGCAAGGTATTCAACAAAATACAGGTTATCAGTATCGTAATCGCTTCCAATCCGGCGTGATCCAAGGCAACTGGCAAGCAGGAAGCGCCTTTGCACAAAGCCAAAAATTTACTGAACTGGATAATGGACACGATTTCTACGCACCACAATCATTCACGGCAGCGGATGGGCGACGTGTCATTATGGCTTGGATGGATATGTGGGAATCTGCAATGCCATCCAAACAAGAAGGCTGGGCGGGCTGCTTAACCCTGCCACGCGAGTTATTTGAACGAGATGGGCATTTATGCCAACGCCCAGTGATTGAAGCCAAATCACTGCGCCAACAGAGCCAACCCATTGAGCCTCACTCGGTTAGTCAAACAGAAGTGCTACTCGACCATTCCAGCGCCATCGAGTTAGAGCTTGTTTGGGATATAAGCCAAAGCAATGCGGAACGATATGGTATAGCGCTAGGTAATAAAGTGAGCGATGGATTAGAGCTGTATATTGATAGCCAATCTCAGCGCTTAGTGCTCTGGCGGCACTACCCAGAATATGAGCTGGACGGTTATCGCAGCATTCCATTACCCGCAAACGATAAACTTTCATTGCGTATTTTTATTGACCGCTCCTCCGTTGAAGTCTTTGTCAACGATGGTGACGCCGCAATGTCTAGCCGCATTTATCCCCAACCTAATGAACGCAAGCTAATGTTATTTGCTTCTCATGGTAGCGCGGTTATTTCTGAAGGAACGCTTTGGCAGCTCAAATAATGATTGAGCCGGAATTGGGATAAACAAAATCGCCTTGTGATGTGCTTTATCACAAGGCGTTTTTAATCCTTTAGACTCTGACTGAGACCCGTCTCATTTTTATATTCTTAGCTTAAACAGATAAGTATTATTATCGACCTTATAAGTCATTCACATCAAAAAACTCTCGGAAAACCTGCATAAAATACGGCTTTAACGTATAATCAACGCTGTTGAGCTTTTGCTCACTTCACACAGTGTCGATATCATCATAAATAACACGCGAACCCAGACTAAAATGGGCTTTTGATACTCTATTGATCAGGTGAGATATGCTGGATTTTCTAAAGAATTATGACAACTTAACCGTCAGTGAAAAAAAAGTATTAAAATATCTTACCGATAATATTGCCGATATTCCCTACTTGAATATTAATGAATTAGTCGCCAAAACGTTTGTCTCTAAGACTGTCATTATTAATTTGTCCCAGAAATTAGGCTTTAGTGGGTTTAAAGAACTCAAGTTTCAAATTAATAACCATATCCTTTCACAAAATAAAGCGGAAAAAAATAACCCTGCGTCGTATAAAAAGCAGCTTGAAAATAATATTCATAAAACCTTCACCCTGATTAATGAAGAGCAAATTCGCGACTGTGCAAAAACATTACGCGGCTCGCGTAATATCTTTTTAGTGGCACGTGGCACCAGTAAAGCCGTCGGTTATTATCTTGAACACCTGCTCTTCTCTCTTGGATTACACTGCTTTTTTATCAACGATTACAATCTCTCCGACTCTTTTACTCGCCTAGTCAACCAAAATGATACGGTGATTTTTATCTCGCTATCCGGCGGAACTAAAAAAATCATTGAAACCGCTAAAATCGTGCAATTGAAAGAGGCCAACATCATCAGTATGACCGCCTTTCACACAAACGAACTCACCGCCTACGCCAATAACACCCTTTTCTGCTTCGCGGATAGCTATGACACTAAACGGGATGATTCAAAATCCAGAACCGGATTTTTCATTCTGGTGGATTTATTAATTAATGAATTGGAAAACCTGCTGTAAATAAACTCCCTCTCACCTTATTTATTTAGCTTAAGGTTAATTGAGTGCTTTTCATTCAATTAATTTTGTTATTCTTCAAATAATTATTTATTTAAAAAATCATCAACACATTGATGACAAAATCATTATTAATATGATTTTAAAAGCTTTATTTAATTTTAATGACCTAGGTCTTAACCTGTGACCTGAGATAATATTTAAAACCGTAACATCATTTCATTTAAAAAACCCAGTGCTAGTATTCCAGTTAATTTCAATAATTCTTCGTCATTAGGAAAAAATATGGCTAAAAGAAAATTCGGTGAGTCAATCCAGCGCTTTGGTAGGACACTGCTCCTGCCAATCGGGGTTCTGGCTCCAATTGGTATGATACTGGGGATCAGTGGTGCATTAGTTCAAACCTACATGATTGCTCGATTCCCTTTCCTCGGCAATGAAACCGTTAACGCATTACTTGTCAGCATCCGTTCTATTGCGGGCGTTATCTTCGACAACATCCCATTACTGTTCGCTATGGGGGTTGCCTACGGCATGAGCCAGCGTGATAAGGGGATCGCGGTCTTCGCCTCCGTTGTCGGTTACCTTTCGTTGATTATCACCATGAACATTTGGTTGGTACTCACGGGTAAACTGGCGGATCCGGCGATTATGGGTCAAGTGGGACAAATTAAAGTTTTAGGTATTCAAACCTTAAACATCAGTGCCGCTGGGGGGATTATTACAGGATTAATTGGTGCATGGGCCACCGATAAATTCTACAACCTCGAGCTACCGACTGCCTTCGCCTTCTTCTCAGGTAAAAAATCGGTTGCGATCATCATGGTCGGTTTAATGATCATGGTCGGTGGAACATTACCGTTTATCTGGGAAGTCTTAGTACAAGGCTTGATGAAGCTTTCTGCCGTCTTCCTAAGTCCTGTCGGTCCATTCTTTACCGCAGGGGGTGAACGTCTGTTTATTCCATTCGGGTTACACCATGTTTGGAACGTTCTGTTTAGATTTACCGAAGCCGGTGGTACCTATGTTATTGATGGACAAACTTTTGTCGGTGTCGTTCCAGCCTTAACGGAAGTGTTATTTAAGCAAGGTCCAAGCAGTGAATACTGGGCAATGATGCCAAGCCTGACGCGCTTTATGGCGCAGCAACAAATGCTGGTGACGCTGTTCCTGTTCCCTGCCATTGCATTAGCTATTTATAAAACATCGAAAAAAGAGAACCGTGCTGAAGTTAAATCGATGTTGGTGACCATGGTATTAACCGCGATGCTCGGTAACGTGACCGAACCACTCGAATTTACCTTCGTGTTTATCGCACCGCTGCTGTACTTAATCTATGCCATCATCGTCGGTATTGGTGCAGTGTTACTGTCATTCGCTGGGGTTGCTATCGGGTATATCCGTGGAACCGTGTTTGACTTCACTATCTTCGGTCTGCTGTACGAGCACACTAACTGGATATTCTTAGTGCTGATTGGTGGCGGTTTAGCGGTAGTGACTTACTTCATCTTCTACTGGGCGATTATCAAATTTGATATCAAAACCCCAGGTCGTGAAGAGTCGAGCAACCTGAAAAATACCTTAATTAAAGAAAAACGTTATGGCGAAATCGCTGAGATCCTTGTTGAAGCCTTAGGCGGTAAAGAGAACATTCGTAACGTAGATAACTGTATTACCCGTATGCGTATTGATGTCGCAGAAGTGAATAAAATTGATAAAGATTTAATGTTGGAATCAGGATGTACCGCATTCTTCTTTCCATCGGCAAACCACGTCCACGTCGTTTATGGACCGAAAGTTGAATTTGTTCGCAACGCTGTTGATGAGTTCATGAAGAAATAAAAGGATATATGATGAGAGCCTTATATGATTCTAAGAGTAAAACCATCGATGACCGCGGTATAAAAGCCCTGTTATCGGATGAAGCCAAATACAATACTTGGCTGATGTTTGAATCCATGTTAGCTCAAGCGCAAGCTGAAGCGGGATTCATTCCCCAATCAGCGGCCGATGAAATTAAAGAAAAAGCGGTTATTGAGAACATTGATTTTGAAGAGATGAGCCGCATTTACCAAAAAATTGGGCACGGTTTCGTTCCCTTCTTAAAAGTCTTGGTGAATGCGTGTTCTGAAGAGAGTGGTAAATACATCCATTACGGAATTACCACCCAAAATATTCAGCAAAGCTCGCAGCTGTACATGATGAAAACGGTACATAATAAATTTATGTTGCTGTTAGGTGAGATCATCGAAAACCTGTCGGGTCTCGCTGAAAAAACTAAGCATATGGTGATGCCAGGCAGAACCCATGGGCGCCACGCTATTCCAATTACTTACGGTTACAAAGTGTCCGTATGGATCAGCGATTTCATTGACTGCTACCAGCGTATGAAAGAGTGTGAAAAGCGCGTATTTACCATCATGATGGGTGGCGCTGTGGGTGCGTTTAACTCCATGCCGGGGATTGGTTTAGAAGTGCAAAAACGCGTTGCTGAGCTGACGGGCATGCACGCAATGGAAGTCCCATCTCGCAACCTCAGCACCCATAAATTAGAGTACATGGCGAACTTAGCGCTGATGGCGAATATCTGTCATAAAATCGGGGAAGAAGTTTACAGCACGACGCTGGAAGAAATAGCGGAAGTGTCTGAAGGCTTCACCAAAGGCACCGTGGGCAGCAGCACCATGCCACACAAAATCAACCCAAAACTGGCGAAAGGGATTATTGCTAACTCCCAAAAACTGTATTCGTTACCGAGTGTTGGGATGTATTCTGCCGTCAGACCGTATGAAGGTGATAGTAGCTCTTATATGTTATTCGATGGGCTTATCGAAGAAGCGCTGGAACTGACTACTGAAATTTTATTAAGAACCGAAGAGCTTTCGAGAACTCTGGTACCTCACGAAGAGAGAATGCTGCATAACGTTCTGAGAAATAAAGGGTTAGATAATACCGAATACGTGATGATGAAAATGGCTGAGAAGCTGGGTAAAGATAAAGCACACTCATTGCTGTATGAAGAAGCCATCAAAACCGCAGCGGATGGAGAGGATTTCTACACTAACCTCACCAAGAACGAAACCATTACAACTGCATTTAGCAATGATGAAATCAAAGCGATGCTAGACCCACGTTCGTATATTGGTTTGTCCGTGGAAATCGCAGAGAAAGAAGCGAAACGTGGTTTAGCCGCAGCCCAAGAAATTAAACAGCTTTATCAGTAATTATTCGCTTAATAATTTAACTTAAATCTGTTATTTGAAGCCGCCATTTTAAAAC
>NZ_JAERJY010000123.1:0-10962 GCF_018257375.1 Providencia sp. JGM181
GTAATATTCTATAAATGTACACTTACTAAGTACATTAAATCCAAGAGAGGAAAATTAAGTGAAGTCATTAGGTTGAATATAATTAAATAAAACCTAATGACTTCGTTGACAATATGCTTTTGTTGAGCAAATTATCCGTTACGACATTTTAATCAGCACCATACCGATAAGTAGGAATACTAACCCACCCCAGCCTTTATAGTTTAAGCGTTGATTAAATAGGATCCAGCCGGCAGCAACTGTGGCGATTAAACCGAACGCTCCCCATAATGCATAAGCCACTGACAGTTCGATTCCCTTCACTGCCTGCGCCAGTGCACTAAATGCCCCTAATACGGCGATGAGAGACAAAATTCCTAACCAATAACGTCTAAAACCATCTGACATTTTTAAAAATACGTTGGCAAGAATTTCCAGTACCACTGCGAGGATCAAAAATGCCGCATGCCACCATTCAAATTGACTGGCCATACTACACCTCCGATTTAGCGGTCTTTGTCACTAAAGCTCGGGCTTTGGCGGAATCAACCGCATTTTTTGCAGCTTGTTTTACTTTCTGAGCTGATTGGCTAACAGTCGCTTTTTTGGTGCCTGATTTGATCAATGCAATACCTGTGATCAGGAAAACTAATCCACCAACTTTCATTGGTGACAGTGATTCTCCAAACCACAATACGCTGAACGTCGTAATTAGCAGAACACCAACACCTTCCCACATAGCGTAAGCAACACCCAGTGCCACTTTTTTTACCGCAACCGCCAGTAAAATATAGGAAGTCGCAATCATCACATACATCACGGCCATACCCGTGAAATCACCGCTTACGCTGGCATGTTTCATTGATAACGTACCAATGACCTCAGTCACGATAGCTAATGCTAAAAATATCCAATAAATCATTATAGTATCCCTCTAGATACAGCTTCGCCATAGCCTGTTTTTTGAACAAGATAGAAAGGCAATGAGCTTAATGGTTAAGCTTTAAGCTGTTTAAAATTCAAATAAAAACAAAAGAATGCTGATTTTATTCAGCGGATTGAATAATCTAGAAGGACGCTATAATGCGCCACACCAGTGATGCTCACTGGAAAGAATAGCGGAAAGGAAAAGCTTATGTGTTGATCTTCTTTGGGACTTACTGATCTTTATGCTAGTCACGCTAAGCATGATATCTCATTCATTTCATCGGATGGACATCCATCCAAGTTACTCCGAACCCTCATATAATTGTTAGTTTCAAGCTATTTCTACCACGCCAAAATTATTAAGTCAATGAATACAAACGCTTTTTGAATTCGTCATATTTATGCATAAATATTCATTAATATGCTAAGCAATACAGTGCCAGCGTCTATTTTGCGAATAATTCTGTCATTTTCCTCGCATTTATTTTTAGAGGATCTGAGCAAAAAAAAATTTTTTTACCCTTTTTTATGCTGCTAACATCCCATTCAATATGAATTTTTTCGGTTACGATTGACAATTAACGCCAACACGCTTCTTATCGTGTTATCCGTTAGAAAATAGCAATAATGAACACCAAATAAGAGAGAGTCATGGATACCTTTACGCTAACGTCAAATAGCTTTCAAAACGCCGCCGATGCCACCCCGCTTCCTTATGATGTTGTCTCCATTCAATCACAAGTTGTCTATGGCAGTGTGGGTAATAGCATCGCTGTCCCCGCATTGACCAAACAAGGATTACGCGTTGCTGCAGTTCCCACCGTTATTCTAAGCAACACGCCCCACTATGCCACTTGTTATGGTGGAGAATTACCCGGTGAATGGTTTCGTGGCTATTTACAAGGCTTTGTTGAACGTGGCAGTTTAAACAGCATTAAAGCCATTTTGACGGGTTATTTAGGTTCCCCAGATAAAGCTCACGACCTTGCAAATTGGCTTGGCTCTGTGCGCGAGCAACACCCTAAAATGCCTGTCATTGTCGACCCTGTCATGGGAGATGAAGATAGTGGCTTTTATATTCCTCCAGCGATAGCTGATGTTTATCGTCATGAAGTCATTCCACTCGCGACAGGGATTATCCCGAACAAATTTGAACTTTCCACACTCAGCGGGCAAGAGATAAACAATCTAGACGATGCCACCCGTGCAGCGCGTTCGTTACTCAAAGGTCACACGCAGTGGGTCATCATTACGAGCGCTTTCCAACCTGATGAGGAAAGCATTGAAGTGGTTTGTGTGACTAAACAGGATGTCGCCGTTATTCGCCATAAACGTTACCCTGTCACACCAAAAGGTACTGGCGACCTATTCGGCGCTGAACTTACCGCTCAATTATTAGCCGGATTATCCGTTCCTGATGCTGCCAAAATGGCGTGTTTGCGTATCGAGCAAGGTATCATTCATATGGCCGCTACGGGTCGTAGTGAATTAGTGCTTTAAGATAGCCAAAATTGAATGGTTGCCTTGAGTCAGCATCTTGGTAACCATCAAATTATTAAAGAGAAGCGTAATGACTCATGGCACACTCCACATTCAATAAATGCATCATTAAAGGATTAACAATGCCAATCTGCGCTTTCTTTTCAAGATCAAAACCTGCGAAACATTACCCCGTCGTATTTCATTCAACCATTAAACTCACCGACCCAAAAAACATAGATGAATTAAAAAATTTTCCGATGCTTAACATAAGAAACTCACCTCTTTCATTTGAATTAAAACAGAATGGAAAAACGTTAGTATTTAACCAACATGAGATGAAGTGGTTAACAGAAATTTCGATCGCGGAAAGAATAAAAAAAGATAAAGAAGCAAATATTAGCTAAAAAAATGGCGGGGATTCAGCCTCCCCGCCATTTCATGGTTCTATTTTATAAAGATAAAATATTACTCAAACTCATTCCACGAACGACCATCGCGAGCAATCATTGCCACTGAAGCGATAGGCCCCCATGTTCCCGCTTGATACGGCTTAGGTGCGTCGTTATCCATGGCCCACGCTTCCATAATGGAATCGACCCACTTCCACGCTTCTTCCACTTCATCACGACGTACAAACAATGCTTGAATGCCACGCATGGCTTCTAATAATAAACGCTCGTAAGCATCTGCAAGATGCGTTTGGTTGAAAGTTTCGGAGAAGCTCAAGTCCAGTTTAGTGGTCTGTAAACGGTGTTTATGATCCAAGCCCGGTGCCTTGTTCATAATTTCAATATCGATCCCTTCATCTGGTTGTAGACGAATGGTCAATTTATTTTGTGGTAAATCTTGGTAGCTTTCAGAGAAAATATTCAGTGCTGGCTTTTTAAAATAGACCACAACTTCTGAACATTTTGCAGGTAAACGCTTACCGGTGCGCAGGTAGAATGGAACGCCTGCCCAGCGCCAATCATCAATATCCACACGTAAAGCCACAAAAGACTCGGTCTGGCTCTGCTTATTCGCGCCTTCTTCTTCTAAGTAACCCGGTACTTTCTTACCTTGTACAAAGCCCGCAGTATATTGACCGCGTACGGCTTTCTCACGCACGTTTGTGTGGTCAATGCGGCGTAAAGAACGCAGCACTTTCACTTTTTCATCACGAATACGGTCAGTGGTTAAGTCTGCCGGCGGTGACATGGCGATCATCGTTAAGATCTGCAACAAATGGTTTTGCACCATATCACGCATCTGACCTGCTTGGTCAAAGTAACCCCAACGACCTTCAATACCGACTTCTTCCGCAACGGTGATCTGCACATGGTCAATAGTGCGATTGTCCCAGTTATTAATAAACAATGAGTTCGCAAAACGCAGTGCCAGTAAGTTTAAAACCGTTTCTTTACCTAAATAGTGGTCAATTCGGTAAACTTGGCTTTCATCGAAATATTTAGCCACTTCGTTGTTGATCTGCTGAGATGAAGCTAAATCTGTACCTAATGGTTTTTCCATGACCACGCGGTTAGGTTGCTTGTTCAGCCCTGCATGACCCAGCCCATGACACATTTCACCAAATGTGCTTGGTGGCATTGCGAAATAGTGGATAGCGGGTTGTGTATCTTGCTTAAGCATATCGGCTAAACGAACGAAGTTATCCGTTTCACTGACATCTAAATTGCAGAAATCTAAACGTGCGCTTAAACGCTCCCACAACGCAGGATCTAGCTCTTCTTTCAAAAAATCATTTAATGCTTTATGCACAAACTCTACATAATCGTTCCGTTCCCATTGGGCACGACCAACGCCGATAATACGAGTATCTGGATGGATATAACCTGCTTTTTCCAATTGATACAGTGATGGAAGTAACTTGCGACGTGCTAGGTCACCTTTAGTGCCGAAAATAATCAGGTCACAAGCTTGAGCAGCATTATGTACCGCCATGTTGGTTCTCCTCAATCTGCGGAATTTAGAAACTATCTGATTAGAGCCCAAAGAAAATAAGGGAATACTTCACTCTAATGAGATAGGTTCTGAGTGTCGTTTTTATAAAAATACAATCGGTTGCCTGCTAATGTACCCGTTTGCTACTGCTCAGTAAATATTGATGACGCTGGTCACAGTTTTTATGCTGAAAAATACAGCATACCCAGACATCAATAAAATTTTTTATCACTGAATGCTTCCAGCTTTGTTGGAAAATCACGGTTTATGTAGTGAGTTTACTAAGTTGAAAATTAGATACGGGTCATATTTTCGTAAAAAAAGCCATAAGTTACGCTCAGTGCATAGATAGCTTACAACCAACACGTAGTATATTTTCAGTCATATCCAGATGTTAATGCCACCATACTCTGATGGCAGAAATATTTCTCCTTTTGCTGAAATAGGCACTTTTGCTATATGAATATTTTAGAACAAATGAAAACTAGCCTCGATTTTTTGAGCAAATCAGAAAAAAAAGTGGCTGAAGTCATTTTAGGGATGCCCCAAAGTGCTATTCATCTCAGTATAGCGGCGTTAGCCCAACTGGCTGACGTCAGCGAGCCTACCGTCAACCGATTTTGCCGAAAAATGGAAACCAAAGGGTTCCCTGACTTTAAATTAAAGCTGGCTCAAAATCTTGCCAATGGCACGCCTTATGTTAATCGTCATATCGAAGAGACTGACACCGTCAATACTTATACCCACAAGATTTTCGAGTCGGCGATGGCAGGGTTAGACAATGTCAAACATACCCTCGATACGCATGCCATTAATCGCGCGGTTGATTTACTCACCCAAGCTCGGAAAATCAGTTTTTTTGGGTTTGGAGCTTCTGCGGCGGTAGCCCACGATGCGATGAATAAATTTTTCCGTTTTAATATTCCAGTCATATACTTTGATGATATTGTCATGCAACGTATGAGCTGCATCAATAGTAGTGAGGGGGATGTGATTGTATTGATTTCTCACACAGGACGCACAAAAGCCTTAGTCGATATGGCACAACTCGCTCGCCAGAATGATGCGACGGTCATCGCAATTACCTCCGAAGGTTCTCCTCTCGCCAAAGAAGCCAACTTATCGATTATTATTGATGTCCCTGAAGATACGGATATGTACATGCCAATGGTCTCTAGGATGGCACAGCTTGCCGTCATTGATGTATTAACCACTGGATTTACTTTGCGTAGAGGCGAAAAATTTAGAGATAACTTGAAACGGGTCAAAGAAGCGTTACGCGATTCGCGGTTTGATAATGTCTGAAAAATGGAAATAACAATGTTAAAAGAGGTTTCTTAATTCTACCGGGCCCAAAGAGTTTTTATTCTCCCGATGGCTTTAAGAAATTTGCTGTATATAATAGCTGTGCTCGTGTCAGCACCCCTATTTGCAGTAAATAGGTTTCGAAATGGAGTGAAATGGTTTCACTTTTATTTGTACCATTACAGGTCACGGAGTAATACATGTCTAGACGGCTTAGAAGAACTAAAATTGTTACAACCCTTGGTCCAGCAACCGATCGTGATAATAATCTAGAAAAAATTATCAATGCTGGGGCTAACGTTGTTCGCCTTAACTTCTCTCACGGAACTCCTGAAGACCACATGGCGCGCGCAAATAAAGTGCGTGAGATTGCGGCTCGATTAGGGCGTCACGTCGCTATTCTTGGGGATCTACAAGGTCCGAAAATTCGTGTTTCTACTTTTAAAGACGGTAAAGTTTTCCTTAATGTTGGTGATAAATTCACGCTGGATGCCTCATTAGGTAAAGGTGAAGGCGACCAACATAAAGTGGGTATCGATTATAAAGGTCTGCCTGCTGACGTGGTACCTGGCGATATTCTCCTACTGGATGATGGCCGCGTGCAGTTAAAGGTTCGTGAAGTTCAAGGTTTGCAAGTCTTCACCGAAGTGACTGTCGGTGGACAACTTTCCAACAACAAAGGCATCAATAAACTCGGTGGTGGCTTATCCGCAGAAGCGCTGACAGAGAAAGACAAAGCCGACATTATTACCGCCGCTAAAATCAATGTGGATTTCTTAGCTGTTTCCTTCCCGCGTTCAGGTGAAGATCTCGATTATGCTCGCCGTTTAGCGCGTGATGCAGGCTGCGAATGCCAAATCGTCGCCAAAGTTGAACGTGCAGAAGCAGTCGCAACTGACGACATCATGGACGAAGTGATCCTTGCATCTGATGTGGTGATGGTTGCCCGTGGTGACTTAGGAGTTGAAATTGGTGACCCTGAACTGGTTGCAGTACAGAAGAAATTAATTCGTCGTTCCCGTCAATTGAACCGCGTGGTGATCACGGCAACTCAAATGATGGAATCGATGATCACCAACCCAATGCCAACCCGTGCAGAAGTGATGGACGTGGCAAACGCGGTCTTAGACGGAACTGATGCGGTGATGCTATCCGCAGAAACCGCCGCAGGACAATACCCAGCAGAAACTGTCGCCGCCATGGCGCAAGTCTGTTTTGGTGCGGAGAAAATGCCGGGTCTGAATATTTCGAAACACCGTTTAGATGCTGAATTCGAAAGTTCCGAAGATGCGATTGCGATGTCAACCATGTACGCCGCCAACCACCTAAAAGGTGTTAAAGCCATCATCGCGATGACTGAGTCAGGCCGTACCGCGCGTATCATGTCGCGCATTAGCTCTGGACTGCCAATTTTCGCGATGTCTCGCCATGAAAAAACATTGAATCAATGTTCACTGTATCGTGGTGTCACCCCTGTATTTTGCAGCACGCATACTGACGGTATTGCAGCAGCAAGTGAGGCCATCGCACGTTTACGTGATAATGGCTACTTGATGGTTGGTGATACGGTTATCGTAACTCAAGGCGACCAAATGGGTACCATCGGCAGCACCAATACCTGCCGTATTTTAGTCGTCGAATGATAGCTTAATTTATTAAAAAATTAAGGGAGCTTAGGCTCCCTTTTATTTTGGAATCTCAATGATATTGCAAATTAAATTGCAGCGTTCCATCCGCCTTTCCTCCGCGTGTTTTCTCTGCAGTTTGAATATAGGCCGCTTCTAACGGAATAACATAGTGTTGCGCTTGATTTAAACGGGAAATTTGTACCATTTGGTTGAGTTTAATCGGCTTCCCTTTGTGCTTAATTTGAATACCAAAGCCTTTTGCTGTTTCCTGATGATTTGGATTATTGAGTGCAATCGTTCCACCAAGTCCACTCGCGTCAGCCGTTCCCATAAAACGGATCTTTATAGGTGAAGATTCATCGCATTCAAGCTCAATTTTGAATCGGTTACGGCTATTCGCAACCGTCACACCCACCCCCTTTGCACCTAACTTTTCCACCTGACCAAACGCAACATTGATCACTCGATTTTTGATTTCACATCCATTGGCAATCACATTAATCGGTGACAACCAAATTTTGGGCTCAACATTTCCAAATGCATCCTGAGTAATAAACTTGTCATTAAACACAATAAACATCGCGGCACTGGTGGATTGTAATAACTGCGTATTCACTTGAGGGCGAATTTTATAGAATGCGGCTTTCAAGGTAACATTGTAATTACCCCTTGATTCACTACTTGGGCAGAGTAAGCGATTCGCCGGATTTCCATCACGGTTATTTTTACCATTCACATATCCCCTTGCTGAACACGGGCTATTCACTGAACCGTGCAATGCAAAGCCGATACCTGATAGGCCTATTTCCTTAATGGCGCCAACCCCTGCTATCTGATAATGGTCATCAAATATACCAGGTAAATTAATTCCCACTCGCGTTGTCCCTGATTCATTCCACCATACCCATGGCGTATAGGTTCCCAGCTCTATCGTTGCAATATGTGAGTTGATGGGCGCACTTTTAGGGACATACAGCGTTTGAGATATCGGTACCGTGTAAGATGAAAATTCTGCTCGGTAGTCTGCGAAAAGTTTTGGTGAGAACAACAACATGATGGCGTAGATAGCGTTGGAGATAGCAAACTGTTTCATAAGCCCCCTTATTGGCAAACCCCGTCAATAAATTGAATGTTTTGATTGCTCAAATCAATCTGAAGAGGCAATTGGCACTGCTGTGTATGCGCTTCTCCCCATTTAATGTGAACAATACTCTGTGCAGGAACTCCACTCAAATAAACTTCTCCATCATTCGCTACAATGCCCGATGAGACGACATGCTGCTGTGCGAGAAGATTAACTTGGGTACCAAATCCGAGTAACTGATTATTTTTCTTCAGTTTTAATACCACACGCCCACCTCGCTTTGCTTTAAGATCCACCAAAATAATCGCACCGCTTGTGGGAACAACGGTCGCTGAGCTCAACTCCACATCATCATTACCCTTTAACGTCGAGGTATCTACGCTCACTTTATTGCGTTCATAGCGCGTTAACATGGGAACCACGGCATACCCTTGCCCATTAGTATGCAATAAAGGTGCATTATTCACTTTCAAGTTATCAATATCTTGAGCTTTAACCAGCCCAATGGCATTAGAAAACGCGCGTGAAGCTGTCACTCCACCTTGATGAAATAACAGCGATCCTGTCGCCTCAGCATGGGCAGCTTGATATTCAGAAGCATAATCCCAACCCGCCCCAAATTCGCCGTAAGAAGTTACGTAATTACCACGAATACCATGGCTGAATTGTTGATTCTTATGATGATATTGCTGAGTAATGTCATATTGTAATTGATTGGAATTGAAAGCTGAGCCATTCAAGCTAAATGTGCTTATTCCCCCTGCATTGTCGCTCGTGTTGTAGCTATAAACACCCCAATAAGCCTTTTCTTTCCAACGAAATGGCATACTGCAATTAAAGGAAAATAACTTATCGACCCTATGGGGATTATTTTGCTCAGAATGAGAATAGGAAAAACTGTAATTAATAGATTGATACTGAGAACTAAAACCGACTGTAAGGTTATTATCGGAGCCTGACTGCCCCCAATACTTTTGCTGATAGCCATTAATGTTTAAAGATCCCCATTTCCCTAACGCTTGACTCAACGCAATCTGTAATCGTTGTTTTTTTGATATTCGGTCAATACTTATGGTTCGAAAAAGAGCCTTGTTTATATCGGGTTCTACGGCATATTGAGCTGATAAATTCAGTCCCGTCGCTGTATTTTGAATATATTTGGTATATTGAAGACGGTAGGTTTGATCCGTCGTCTTTGCATATTGCTGCCATTGTGCTTGTGAGTATGTCATATCCAATGAAATACCCCCTAGGTAACCTAAACTCACCCCTGATCCTAAAACATAAACTTGTTTATTTTCTGAGATAAAAGCGCCACCTAATAACGATATATTGCCATAATTTGCCAAATTGATTGGCAAACCATAGATCCCAGAAAATTGAATAAAATAAGGTCGTTCTATCCCTCTCTCTTCCCGATATTTTCCAAGTTCGATGCTGTATTTTAATGAACCCTCCCTTTGCATGATGGAGGCATTGGAAAAAGGTTGGATAAATGTTCTTGTTGATCCATTGGCTTCAGTGACCATAACCTGTAAATCTCCATTGAACGATGTAGGATAAAGATCATTCAATATAAATTCCCCAGCAGGTACTGACGTTTGATAAATAATCTGACCATTTTGACGAACAGTGACTACCGCATTGCTATTTGCAACGCCATTAACGACAGGAGCAAATCCACGACGGCTTTGCGGTAACATACTTTCTTCCGACATAAGCTTTATACCGCGATATTGAAAAGCGTCCATAATCCCGTTATCAGATGCTGTTTCTCCAATAATTAAATGGCTTTTCAAATCACGAAGATCCCGCTCTAAGAAGGTTTGCAAACTATATAAAATAGTCTTTTCATTCGTGTCATTGTAATAACTGTGATTACGTAACCTCCAAGCTCCCCAATTAATTCCATTTCGTAAACCTACATAAATATTTTGTTGGCTGTTTGGATTTCCCCACGATCGATTAAAGCGTGCTGAATAGTTAATAAACATCCCGTTGATTCCATCGTCCCATTCAGTGGCGTCAATATAGCCTCGGCTCGCCATTTCCATTGCAATTTGAGGAATACTAATATCTAATCGATTTGAAAAGAAATCATGGTGAATGTCACTACCATCAATTGAGTACTTAATATCTAAGAATTTATCGGTTGAAGAGACTTCATTTTTTTGTAATAACATTGAGGGCTTAACACCCCAACTTATTAACTGTTCTTTTGTTATCTTAGGTTTCAGTTTTTTTTCTTCATTATCGTAAATAAATTCAATCAACTCATCTGCAACTTTGTTTCCATTCACATAAATATTGACCTGATAACGACCAGGGAGTTGCCCTTCGGTTTTAGAAAGATAATTTAATAGTGAAGAGTCCGATAGCTTATTTTCAATTCCCGTATTAATTGCATTGATGTCAAACATCTCACTTGCATTGGAGATTGATGCAAATCCAACTGATGAAAAAAACGTAATATTAATGAATTTTATTTTTTTACTGTAAAACCAATTTTTGATTAAGTGGTGTGTTTCCATACACTAGCTCTTGGTTATTTTCTTTTCCACAATAGCACCATAGTCATTAATAAATTCGACAGTAACTACATGCCCCTTATCTATC
>NZ_JAERJY010000124.1:0-10944 GCF_018257375.1 Providencia sp. JGM181
ATATAAACAAATGCAAAAAAGCCATCTAATTCGTTTAAAGATAATTTTTTATTTACAATTAGTTCGCTTAGTAACAACGTATCACTTTTAAATTCTCGGTCGAAATATTTATATCCTAATTCTTTGTAGTTTAATATTTCGCCATTAAATACAAGGAATCCTCCATTAAGATCTTTAACTGGTTGGTTAACTCCTGACTCTAGGTCTATAATTGAGAGCCGAGCATGGTATGCATGCCAATCTCCATTATTAATAATTCCAGAAGAGCCGTCAGGGCCTCGAAACCGTAATGTGCTTTCTAAAATTTTTTCATGCTGCTTATTTATTGAGGAATGATTTGAAATAAAAAATCCACACATTATTTTTGCCTTTGTTATCTTAATAAGGTCGCAATATATTTTTAGTATAAAAACCCATAGCTACCGCACTGGGTTATCGGGTCCCAGAGCGCCATTGAATTTCAAAATTTAGTGTTTATTAATTGAAAATACTGCATTTTTTGCATGATTGATCAATTAATAAACACTGCTTGTGATAGTCTTCCCTTATCGGTTGACTCGTGCCGTAAGCACAATCAATCAAAAGCCCTTAATAATAGCACTAAAGTATCAGAGTGACTATCGGTGTGAGACGCCTAAAAATCACTACTTTGCCTGTAATCTTCTGATCACTTTTTTGAAACCATCAAGTGACTTATTAGAATATATCTCTATCAAAAATTATTAATTCCACATTGGATAGCATATTGGTTTGGTTGGTATCTATACTTAGCGGATAACCTGATAGTCAAGAAAAAGCATGCATGCGGCTAGATAGTATAAAAAATAATTATAATCACAGCTGTAACTTGATGTATGTTATTAATATATAAATAGATCACGCCCATGTGGCGTAGAAAAAGGTAATTACTCGAATAACGATATAATCAATGAAATATAATATTTATAAGAATTGTCTGAGCTATTTTTTACTTACAAGTATATGTAGTAAATCCGTATAGGCAAATATCGCCAAATGTTTGAGACACTAATTTCATCACTGTTTATGAATATGAATAAGTTAATTATCAGGCAGGTTGAGTTTGGTAGGGAATATTCGGCGAAATAAGATAGGAATATATGGCTGATATATAAAAAGGTCTTTGGCACATAAGCACCAAAGACCTTCATAATCCAAGATTAGCGCCCGTGTTCTGGCAGCCAAATCTGTAGGCGTAATCCACCTAGCGGGCTGTCGTCAGCTTTTACCCAGCCTTTATGTTGGGAAATCGCTGTTTCCACAATTGCTAAGCCAAGTCCTGTACCGCCTGTTTCTCTGTCGCGAGCTTCATCGGTGCGATAGAAAGGTCGGAAGATATGCTCGCGGTCAGCAGGGCTAACACCTGGGCCATCATCGTCGACAGTAATTAAAATACCGTTATTTTCTTCTTTGAAATCAACCGCAATATGGGTGTTTGAGTAGCGCAGTGCGTTACGCACTATGTTTTCAAACGCGCTGCCAATGGCGGATGGATTGCAATATAACGGCCATGAACCAGGGTGCGACGTGACATCCAGCGTCTTGTTCATCTGCTCCGCTTCGAAGCTTGCATCATCAAGAATATCTCCCCATAACTCATCGGCTTTGATGTGTTCGCGAAGAATTTCATTTTTATGCTGACTGCGAGAAAGCACCAGCAAATCATTGATCATGCTATCTAAACGGTGAGTTTCTGTTTCGATGCGCTCCAGTTCTTTACTCTCACCATGGCGGCGACGTAATAATGCCGTCGCTAGCTGTAATCGTGTGAGTGGGGTGCGCAACTCGTGAGATATGTCAGAAATCAATCGCTGTTGAGCGGTAACCATGCCATCTAACGCACTGATCATCTGGTTAAAACTGTTACCCGTAGATAAGAATTCTTGGGGACCCGATTCTAGCTCTGGGTGTGGGCGTAAGTTACCTTTTGCCACATCGTCCGCCGCCATTTTTAATTTACGGGCAGGGCGAGCCAAGCTCCATGATAGCCACAATAGCAACGGTGCGCTGATTAACATGGTGGCAATCAAGAGTAAAAATGGTCTGTCAAACAAGAGGTTAATAAAGTCTGACTGCGGGCTGCTTGCAGGGCGAACTAAATAGAGTTGGTAATGATCTTCACCGTCTCGAATAGAAAATGGACCTAGAATTTCTGCGCGTCCGTACTTTTTCTTCTTCGGATGGTCGGCATTATCGGATTGACCAATAAAGTTGCGGATCACCTGCATTTCACTCGGCATCGCACCAATCACGCGGCCTTCACTGGTCACGATAATCAGCCGTTGCCCTGGGGGCGCCCATTTTTTGATGGCGTTGGAAATCCGTCGCCACCAAAGTAGGTCGTTCATCGGTGCTTGAGCGAGTTCGGCTTCGATATGTTGCTCAAGCATCTCCCCTTGGCGTTGCTCACTTTCCATCAGGACGGTGAGCTGCCGAGAGTCGAGCTTAGGCACCATCAGCACTAGCATTAATACTAGTGCGAGGGTAAACCAGAAAATCGCAAATATTCGAGCTGTTAAGCTGTTGATCATGTGGCAGAAACCATCAAGTAACCGCGTCCACGCAAGGTTTTAAACCAAGGTTGACCATCGGTGCGTTCTGGAAGTTTGCGGCGCAAGTTTGAAATATGCATATCAATCGCACGGTCAAATGGCGTGAGGCGCTTACCCAAAACTTCTTGGCTTAAATGCTCTCTTGAAACCACTTGCCCTAAATGCTGGGCTAATAGATAGAGCAAAGTAAACTCGGTGCCGGTTAAATCAAGGATTTCGTTATCGAAGCTGGCTTCTTGACGACCCGGATTGAGCTGTAATTTATCCACTTGTAAGGTTGGGGTGTTGCTGTTGTCCCCTTGAGTTTGCTCGCTCCAGTTTGAGCGGCGCAGTAACGCACGAATCCGCGCTACTAACTCCCTATCGTTAAATGGTTTTGGTAAATAGTCATCGGCACCGAGCTCTAAGCCCAGCACTTTATCTAATTCACTGCCACGCGCCGTTAACATAATGACGGGTGTTTGGTGAATTTGGCGTAACTCTTTTAATGTCTCAATACCGTTTTTCTTCGGCATCATGACGTCGAGTAATAATAGGTCAATGGATGAATCGATTTGCTGTAATGCTTGCTCACCGTCATAAGCGATGACAACATTGAAACCTTCCATTTCCAGCAGTTCTTTTAAAAGCGACGTGAGTTCACGGTCGTCATCAACTAATAGGATTTTATGCATTAATTAAGTCCTCCAACTGCCAAAATACGATAACAATCTTCACGATTCCATGACTTTACGTTCTTTTACATGCTCTGACGCTAGTTTGCAGCCGACCGCGTATATTTAACTCCATTGAATCACGAGCATCGTTCGGAGACAAGGTATCTAAATGCAAAGAATAGTACACAGAACAAAACACAGTTCAGTACATAAAACAGCCGCATACGTTTTAGCTTCTGCATTTGTTTTCGGGCCAGTCGCTGCGTTTGGTGAAGCATCTGAAAGTAGTGTTGATGATGAACCATCATTAGTGCTTCAAATGCAACCGGACCAGCCACTACAAACTACACATATTGCTATTCAGTTTCAGATTCCTGAATCATTAAATAGCGACGAACGTGCCAGTGAATTTATGTTTAATGGTATCACGTTGAGTGAGAAACAGCGCCAACAGCTTCGTGACTTGATGGCTACCCAGCGCCACCGTCATGGTGAAAATGTTGCCTCAATACAAGAACGTGAGTCATTACACAAACTTATTATAGCGGATCGCTTTGATGATAAAGCTGTCCGAGCGCAACTTGAGAAACAATTGCAAAAAGAACTGGATGAACGCGTTGAGATGGCTCGTATCCATCACGAGCTTTACCAGTTACTGACGCCAGAGCAAAAGGCGCAGCTTGAGCAAATTAATCAGCATAAGTTCGCTGAATATCAAGTTATGCAGTAGAGATTCCTAGTAGTGAGTGTAGTTGAGTTTTTTAAAGCCTGTAGTTGAGTTTTTAAGTTGTATCGTTGAGTTTCGAAGTAAGTAGTGAAGTAGCAATAACTGAAGTTTTTCCTTGCCATAGACACCATCCCTGTCTTTATAGCCCCTTTTAGGGGCTTTTTTTTCAATGACTTATAATTCAAAACATTTAAAAACAACAAGTTATAAATTATTAAATGGTCATAAAAGTTCATGAAAGACTTTAGAGGTGGACGGAATGTGGACGGTCATCCACCTCAAGACAATTAAATTTTTATGTCATTTAACGGGTTAAGTTTTATTGCTAACTCTAAGTAATCTGGCGCTAAGTGAGCATATACCATTGTCTGATTAATGCTTGCATGACCAAGAATCTCTTTAAGAGCAACAATGTTCCCACCATTCATGACAAAGTGGCTTGCAAACGTATGGCGTAAAACGTGAGTAGCTTGACCCCTTGGGAGTTCGGGGAACAAATTTCGTAATGCAAGCCTAAACGTCTCGTAATTTATGTCAAATAGCGGACCTGAATCTTTAGTCTTAATTTGTTCAGACAGTTCGTCAGATATTGGGATTATCCGCTTCTTGCCATTTTTTGTTTTCAAAAATGTGACTCTTCCATTCTGAACTTGTTCACTGTGTAATGTTGCACCTTCGCCCCATCTTGCTCCGGTACTTAAACAAAGGAGAGAGAAAAGCTTGTAATCACCAGTGAACTCATTTAGCAAAGAAATAATTTGTTCCTCACTAAGAAAAATAATTTCAGGCGTTTCCTCTTTTAATGGAGGTAATCCATTTAGTGGGTTTTTATAATCAAGTAATTCTAGGGTTTCAAGCGCAGAAAACATGCCTGATAAACGATACATATCCCGATTTATTGTTGTCGCTTTGATACCACTCATCAGTCTATTCCCCCTGTGTTCAAGTAGGGTTTGTTTGCCTAGTTGATTCAGTGTGGGGTTTCCCAATAGCTTGATTGTTTTGCGCAACTGCATTCTTTCAATTTCGCCATTCTCTAGTGTTTGACCGTGGTATAACCACCATTTATCTAGAATGGCGTCTAGTTTCAATCGTCCTGATAGTGTTGTGTTTTCAGCATAATCTTGGGCGTTGACTATTGCGTATCTTTCAAAAGTTAATGCCTCTGATTTGCGAGCAAAAATCCTTCTTAATCTAGCCCCTTTACTTCCGTTAGGGCGAATGTCCACTTCGTATCGACCATCATTGAGCTTCTTAATTGCCATAAGTAAGCCCTCCGATGTAGCTGACTGACTGTGACCAGCAGTAATCAGAATATAGATATAGAACGTCTAACCAGTTTTCTTTTCTGAGAGGCGTAAGGCTTCTTTCTCTTGCCCATTGTGTGCGAGAGCCGGTGCAATTTGACCAACTTCAGGGGCTGTCTTACCTGTCATTAGCCAAAGGCTATACTTTTCAAATCTGGGATGTTCAGTCATTTTCAGTAAATTCAATCCACTAGGTTCGTATACTCCGGTTTCATATTTACCAAGAGTGCTTATAGATAAATCAATCATTTCACATAATTGAGTTTGACTAAGTCCTTCGGCGATTCGAATCGCTTTAACTTTTTCGCTCAATTTCATTTGACACCTTCCTATATAGGATGTAGATTTATCCGAAACATTCCTATTTAGGATGGTTTCGGGCGCAAAAGAAACCACTTAAAACCAGACATAAACGGTTTTAAACGGTTTGATCTAGTGAGGGTAGCAAATGAATAAAGAGCAAATCAATGTGAAATATCCGGTTAGCGCGGTACCGCTTGCAAGATTTGCGGATCTAATCGGTAAAACTAAAGGTGCTGTTGAGTCGATGGTTAAAAGTGGAAAATTGCCAGTAATCGAATTTAGAGATCCGACAAAGCCACAAAGTAGAGCTGGGGAAATTTGGATAAGTATCAGTGCATTTAATAATGGAATGGACTTAGCATATTCAAGTAAATCACCAGAACAGCGTGATGCATGGCTTTTGTGGTTGGGTTTGTAATATGGAAGTCATACAGGTTTCAACGCATAGCTTTAAGTATCGTAATTTTCAAATAGTTATGCTGCCGGCTAAAGCAATGAATCCAGTAACCCGCTTTCATGTTCAACGTGATGATAATTCGTTAGGGTTATTTGATTCGATGTCTCAAGCAACAAATTACATCGACAGCCTTTACGGGGGTTGACTATGAGCAGAGCAGCAATGAAAGAAAAACATAATCACGGCGAAAAAGTAGATACAGCCAAAATTATTAGCTTTCAATCAAGCCTGTCTAGTGGTCATGGTAAAAAAAGAAAATCATATGACAGATACTTTAATGATGGGGGAACAATAGAAGAACGCACTGCGGCACTAAATAGAGCTGCGGAAATGAAAACGGAATTATTAAAGTGTCGTAAAGAAGAGCCTAATAATCAGCAGTTGTCAGGATTCATTGATTATTTAAGAAAGCAAGACGAAAGAATATTAAATATGATTTTTCATCTTGCGAAATTAAGTGAAAAAAAAGAAATGAAATTTGATGATTTAAATGTTGATGAGCAAAAGCAGCTTATTACAGCACTAAATCAAATAAAGGCATTAAATGCATTAATTCCGAATCAAATAGCAATGCCAATCTAATTTAATTAACCAATAAAAATAATGACATTAATTTGTCAGGACTTTTTACAACCTGAATATAGGTAATGAATATGAATAAATTCCCTGATCCAGTGTTTACCCCAGTAGCAGAAAGCATCAAAGCCAACAGAGAAGATGAGCGAAAAACGCTTGTTGACGGCTTTGCAGCTCGCCAGCGTTCTTTAGCTTACAAAGCGTTAAAAGAAAAAATGACCCACGTTGAAATTTTTCATTTGCTGATGGGTGACGCTGAGCATTTAGAAAATCAAGCTGCGGAGCTGAATCATGTCTAAGGAGATTGACCGCGCAAGTGAGCACGAAATGTTGATGCGTGAGCAGCAAATTAAAGCTGTTACAAATCGTGCAGTCAGTGCTTCGGCTTTTGAGTGCGAAGACTGCGATAAACCAATTCCAGAACAGCGCCGCATAGCTTCAATGGGCTGTACTCGTTGCGTTGATTGCCAAGCGATTTTTGAGCTTAAAAGCAAACATTATCGGAGTGTATGAGATGGCTAAGCATTTATTAAAAATCAGATCGGAATATTTTGAAAAGGTAATCAGAAAAGAAAAGAGTGCTGAATTTCAATTTAATGACAGGAATTTTTTATGTACCGATATTTTAATTTTGCAAGAAATTAAATTGAAGCATGGTTATTCGCTCGATATTGAATATACAGGTCGTGAAATAACGTGTGTTATTACAGATGTGACAAAGGTTAATGGTGTTTACGCTGAGCTGGCTCATTTACCTGAGTTTGTCATGCTGTCTTTTCAAGTGGTTGAGAAAAGGGTGTAGCATGGCGAATAAAACTATCCTCAAGTGGGCTGGCTCTAAAGTTAGCGTGATGGAACAGCTACGCCCGCATTTGCCTAAAACTAAACGGCTAGTTGAGCCATTCGCCGGCTCTTGCGCTGTGATGATGAATACTAACTATGAGCAGTATTTAATTGCGGATGTTAACGAAAATTTAATCAACTTGTATTTAATGATACAAGACGATACTGAGTATTTCTTTAAAAAAGAAATTGAATGGTCTAGTTTAAATACTGAATTTAACTATAAAGCGCAACGTATTTTATTTAATACTTTGAATAAAGATGGTTTTAATCATCCATTTCGGTTTTTATATTTAAATCGTCACTGCTTCAATGGATTATGTCGTTATAATTCAAGAGGGGAGTTCAATGTACCCTATGGGTATTATAAAAAAGCTTACTACCCAATAAATGAAATTATTGCCTTTTCAGAAAAGGCTCGAGATGCAAATATCGTTTGTCTTGAATGGCAAGATACGCTGTCATTGGTTGATGATGGTGATGGTATTTATTGTGATCCACCGTACATGGGCGATTGTTTCACTCGTTATCATACCGCTGGTTTTTCTGATGCGGACCAAGAAGCATTAGCCAATGCATTAAAAGATATTAATGACATTCAAGGTAATCCAGTAACAGTTTCTAATTCTCTTGCGGCAAAAGAGCTGTATCTTGATCTCGGTTTTACTGTCCATGAAATAGAAGCGCCGCGCAAAATTTCAGCGAGCGGGAATCGTAAATCGGCAACTGAAATTATTGCTGTTTTGGCAGGGGTGAAGTAATGATACTTGACCCTAAAGACGGCGTGTATATCAGCGGAACTCGCTTTGCGATTCAACGCCATGTTGAAGATTCTAAAAATGTTCAGTGGCGCTTACTGCAAATCAATAATAAAACTCGTTGTTATGAGTTAGTTTGTTGTAGCTCTGATCCGTGGTTTATTGCGATTGAGCTGACCTCATATCATGTAATGAGAGTAAAGGGGAAAGGCATCAAGACACTAGATGTTTACCGCCAGACTGTTGATGTTATTTCTCGTCGTTGTGAAACTGCCATTAATTTATTAAGACCGGAAACATTAGGCGGGGCGCTTAATGTCTAAGGTATTGGATTTCACGCAACAGGGATTTACTTATTCCGCTGATATGGATTTTCCGTATTCGTGGAATAAGCCCAAAGAAAATAATTATTACAAAGCTGATATAGATGCTTTGGGGAAATCTCTATCGCATGAACAATTACTTCATGCGCAAGCGATTTTATGTGAAGTGGAAACTTTACCGCGTATTTTGCGATACCGCATTCAAAAGCACTATGAGAACTTAATTAAAGAGTCAGGACAGTATAAAGCGTATGAGTATTTACGTTCTGACTTCTACAAAAAAATATACCCGCGCATTACGGCTGTTAATTCACGCTATGAGTTAGATGCAAAAGCGCTATTGACGCTATCCACTCGTTTTACACCAGAAATTAGCCAGTTTAATCGCCTGTTTGATCTGTATGACAAGCCAATTAAAAAATTGGCGGAGCATATTTCCAGTGGTTTTTTCAGTCTCTATGAAATCTATTGCGATAAGTTGACTGAGGAAAATGGCGGTGATCGTGAGGTTATCTATGAAGATGCATCGCAAACGCTGATTTATGGGCGTTTAGCTGAGCTTTCCAACGGTTTACATGTTAGTCCGCTTCACTATCAAAGCTATTTGAAAGTTTTGAAAAATAGAAAGCGCAGGAAGGGAAAGCAAAACTTAACCACACGCCAAGTAATTGCAGCTGTACAACGCTTAGTTGATGCAGACTTTTGGCATCGCAAGCTAAAAGCCCATCGTACCCAATGGATTGAGGCAATCATGATTGCCAATATGGACGTGTGTGTAAATCGCCAGCCTTATGCCAGTAAGCAAGCTATTCGTGAGGTGCAAGCTCAGCGTTTATCTAATATGCAATATCTGCAAGGTATGGATATTCAAGACGTTGAAACGGGTGAACGATTTGATCTGTTTGAGAAAGTCATGGCGAGTATTTCTAACCCTGAAATACGCAGGATGGAACTCATGGCGCAAATGGCAGGTATTGAACGCGTAGCGAAAGAGCGTTGCGATATCGGCATGTTTATTACATTAACTTGCCCGTCCAAATACCATCCGACAAAGCAGCGCAAAGAAAAAAACAAGGAAACCGGTAAAGATGATTTCTACGCGGTGCTCAATCACAAGTGGAAAGATGAAGCTTTTACGCCAAAAGATGGGCAGCGCTATTTAGTTAAAATTTGGTCGCGTATTCGCTCGGCTTTCAATGATAAAAATATCAATATTTACGGTGTCCGTGTTGTCGAGCCACATCATGACGGTACGCCACATTGGCACATGTTGCTATTTGTTGATAAAGCAAAACGCGCAGAAGCGATTGATATTATGCGTAAACGGGCTTTGAAAGAAGATGGAAACGAAGCCGGCGCACAGAAATTTCGTTTCGAATGCAAGCATATGAACCGTGGTGGTGCAGTCGGGTATATCGCTAAGTATATTGCTAAAAATATTGATGGCTACGCCCTAGACGGTGAGATTGACCATGAAACCGGCAAAGACTTAAAAAGCATGGCAGCGGCGGTAACCGCGTGGGCTTCAACGTGGCGCATTCCTCAATTCAAATTCTACAAACTACCATCCAAAGGTGCGTATCGCGAGTGTCGTCGATTGCGCGGCGTTTCCATTGCTGACAGCCTCGGCGATATTGCGGAGCGTGTTCGCGCGGCGGCTGATGAGGGTGACTTTTTTGAGTATGTCATGTCTCAAGGTGGTCCGTGTATTCCTCGCAAACTGGAAACGATCCGCGTAGCTCGTGAGACTAATGACGTGAACGTTTACGGGGAAGAGGTTCAGAAAGTCGTTGGTATCTACAACCAATTAAAATCCGGTGCGCCAGTCATTAAAACGCGCGAAAGAAAGTATCAAATCGTCAAGAAAAGCGCCGTTGACCTTGACCTTAATCTTTTAAAGAGCGACAGCGGAGCGACTTGGAGTCCTGTCAATAACTGTAGATCGCAGATCACATCAAACCTTTCAGATGTGCAATTTTACGAGCCAGAGCATGGCTCTGGCGATGTATCAAACATAAGAGAATACGGTTTTGCCTTTATAGAAACAGACGCCGAGAACGCAGCAGGAAGCGAAATATCGCTAGGTAAGCAGCAAAGACAGGTTTCAAAAATAGAATTAAGTGAAAGTGATAAAAAAATTCAGTCGGAAATAGTCACTTTTGCCAAAGAAGTCGGTTTTGAATTCAATATTCCACAGGTTGAAAACATGTTCACTAAAGGTATGGGGGTTAGTGAAGGTTTCTATTACATGAAACTTGACGGTGAACGACTGAGATTAGAATTAACGGAAGATGGAAAAGAGCAGCAAAGTCGAGAGCTAAAAGAACAAAAAAAAGCGACTATGAAAAGATATAAACAACGATACATATCTATATTAGATAAAATTAATAAAATGAAAAGATAAACATTATTAATAAATATAGC
>NZ_JAERJY010000125.1:0-10931 GCF_018257375.1 Providencia sp. JGM181
AGATAAAAATAATGAACCCATAAACCATCCCCAGCACATATTTTTAATATAATATCGTTTATTCATTGCGTATTTTCTTACCAACTAAAGAGTTAATGATAACAAAACACATATGCGAATGAAAACTCATAATAAAACTAAGTTATTAATATATATGTATTTTAACTCCAATCAACTAATCATTAAGTAAACCATCTCATTTTATTACTAAAAAAAAGCTGAGACATAGCTCAGCTTCCTTAAAATTAAGTCAGGCGATAATTACTTAGTTTCAGGTCGCGCCAGCTCACCCATCTCTTTAAGTTTTTTAGAGATCTCACGACGCTCTTTGGATAACTCAGCATTCTTAATGATGTAATCATCGATACGGTCATCATAGTCGCTACGCATATTTGCGATGATGCCATGGATATCATCAATGGACATACCTGGTTTGATATACTCACTCAGGTTATCTAACAGCAGAACACGCTTTTGGTTATCACGAATTTTCTTTTCGTTATCCGTGATTTCGCGACGAATTTTATTTTTACGACGAAACATACGCACAAATTCCAGGACATTCTGGAAAGTTGGTTTGTTGGCGTTGTCCATGTTTAAAATCCCCTATTCAATAATCAAAATGTATTGTCTATTAACACAATACCTTCTTCTAGGGTCACCTTACAAGATGCATTCACTATTTTATTGATTTGAATTTAATGATTTGCATTGCCAATGCATCTTTAGCCTTTAATTTGCGAGCGTGCTCGTAAGCCATTTACATACAGACAAACTTCCTCCATTAAATCCCGCCTGTTTTATTAATCAATGTTAGTAATAACCTTCTTCATTGAAACAAAACACTTGAACATTGTAGCCTATAAGATACCATGAGGACATATGCGTATAATTCGGCATTATTTAACCACGGATGGTAAAGATCCATGCTCAGATTTCATCGATAAAATCAAAGACCCAATTGCTAGAATTAAAGTGGTCATGCGTATTAACCAACTCGCTAAGGGGAATTTAGGGAAACATAAATATTGTCGAAATAGAGTATGGGAGTTAAAAATTGACCAAGGATCTGGATATCGAGTCTATTACAGCTTAGTTAAAGACGAGATTATTTTACTGCTTTTAATGGGTACGAAAAAAACACAACAAGCAGACATTGATATCGCAATTCAGTATCTAACCGATTATTTAAGGTAGGAACAAATATGGCTAAATCTCGATTACATGACGATGCAGTAGTTGAAATGCTACGTAAAGATCCAACTCTCATCCCAATTTACCTACAGCAAGCCTTTGTACAGATTGATGAAGATGGCGGGCAAGCCGCATTTTTATTAGCTTTACGCCATATTATTGAAGCTCGAGGAGGGATGGCGGATATAGCCGAACAGTCCGGCTTATCCCGAGAAACACTCTATCGAACATTATCCCCGACTGGAAACCCAACATTAAAAACGCTACGCAGCATCATTAATGCAACTGGAATACCATTTTCTTCACTCGCGACGCTATCCCCCACATAAGTTTAGATTTTTTGCCATATGGTTTACCATAGCATCAAACTTTTATGCGTTTGCATTACTCACCTAAATCGACGATGGACCTCATTTTGAAAAATAAGCATAATCAGCCGACCTTCTTTATCCATGACTATGAAACATTTGGTAAGCATCCGGCTCTGGATCGCCCTGCTCAGTTTGCGGGTGTGCGGACAGACTTAGATTTCAACATCATCGATGAACCTGAGGTATTTTACTGCAAACCTACGGATGATTATCTTCCTCAGCCAGAAGCGGTCATGATAACCGGCATTACCCCGCAAATCGCCATGGCTAACGGCGTGAATGAAGCGGAATTTGCGAAGCGCATCCATGACGCATTCAGCGTACCGAATACCTGCATTATGGGTTACAACAATATTCGCTTTGATGATGAAGTGACGCGAAATATTTTTTATCGTAACTTTTATGACCCTTACGCCTATAGCTGGCAGCAAGGCAATTCGCGCTGGGATTTACTGGATGCGTTACGTGCTTGCTTTGCGCTGCGCCCTGAAGGGATCAATTGGCCAGAAAATGATGACGGGTTACCTAGCTTACGCCTTGAATATTTAACTAAAGCTAACGGCGTGGCCCATGAAAATGCCCATGATGCGATGTCTGACGTTTTAGCCACCATTAATATGGCTAAGTTACTGAAACAAGCTCAACCTCGTATGTTTGATTATTTCTATCAACTGCGAAATAAAAACAAAGTTAACCAGCTGATCGACATCGTGGATATGACCCCGTTAGTTCATGTATCGGGGATGTTTGGCGCGGTACGCTCTTATGTCAGCTTAGTGGCCCCTCTCGCTTGGCACCCTGAGAATAAAAACGCGGTGATTATGTGTGACCTGTCAGCCGATATGTCGCCACTACTAACGTTAAATGCGGATGAACTTCGTGAGCGCTTATACACACCAAAAGCCGATTTAGGTGACGAGCTACCCGTCCCAGTTAAACTGGTACATATTAACAAATGCCCAATCCTTGCCCCTGAAAAGACCTTGCGAACGGTAGATGCGGAGCGTACAGGTATTGACCGTGACCTATGCATGCGTAATTTAGAACTATTACGTAAGAATCCTGATGTGCGTAATAAACTGATTGAGTTGTTTAGCGTCGCCCAACAATTTGAAGAAAATAACGATGTAGATAGCCAAATCTATAATGGCTTTTTCAGCCCGTCTGATCGCTCTACGATGGACATTATTCGCGAAACGCCACCTCAAAATTTACCTGCATTAGATCTTAGCTTTGAAGATAAGCGTATGAAGGAGCTATTTTTCCGTTATAAGGCACGCAATTTCCCTGCGACACTCTCTTATGATGAGCAACAGCGTTGGTTACAGCATCGCCGCAATTATTTTACTGAGTGCCGTTTAACGGATTATTTACAGCAAATTCAATTACTCATGGAAGTTCATCATGAAGATGAAAAACGCTGTCAGCAATTAAAAGCGTTGGTCAACTATGCCGCTGAGCTCGCGAGTTAATTGTGAACACCAGAGACAACTATGGGCAGAAAACCTGCCCATTTTTATTATCTTTTATTGTTCTAGTGCCCTAGTGGTCACAACCACAATCCCCTTCCCAATGTTTCCGTTTGGTGGTCTTTCCAAGACCTGGGTTCATGGTATTTGTTGGGTCAGACACTTTATAAAACGATTTCAATTGTTCCGGTGCTTTATATAAATGCCCGACGTTGTGCTCTGCTGGGTACTGAGCACCTCGCGCATCCAATAATTCCAACATTTTTTGCTTCAGCTCTTTCGGATCTACGCCTTTTTTCAAGACATAATCTTGATGCATTACGTGGCACATAAAATGTCCGCAATATAATTTATGCACAATCAGATTTTCAATTTCTGGTGGCAATTTTTCAAACCAATCACGGTCATTACGTCTTAGTGCAATATCTAGCGGCAGGACATCTTCCACATCATTATTATGTACGGCATGATAGCGAACGGCAGATCCCGCAGCGGCAAAGCGATGTAAGAATGCTTTTGCGCCTTCTTCTGGTGTGCATTCAAAATAGCCACCATCGGCTGTGGCGAAGAAGGATTTCAACCAGACTTTGGCTTCATCAATACCGTCTCCCGCCATTTTGAGCATTAAATGGTGCTCGTACTGGTCACGGAACTGTTTCATACGCGGTGGTAGATGAGATGGCCACAGTTTGCTTAGCAGTTGCATGGTACGGTCAATTAAATTTGATGGTAGCAGTGGTACTTTATTCAGTACCGCATCCATACGCCCTTTAATGGTAAAGAAAGTTGGCATTTTGTCGGTACCAAATTTATCTATCATTAAGAACGTATCTTTACCGTATATTTCGGCAATATCAAAGCAGCCACGGTGCATATATTCGCCCGCGACAGGCAAGTTTTCAAACTCACTCAAGATATGGCGACGAATGTCTTCTAGAACATCTGGATTGTTTGAACCAATATAGAAAACTTGTGTGGCTTTGTCCGCAGGGAAAGTGTCTAAGCGCACAGCGAAAACAGCTAACTTACCCGCACAACCTGAGGCTTCAAATAACCGACGTTCGTCCGCATTAAAGCGTGATGGCGTGTCTGCATCGACATCTCGCACGCGTTCAGCATAGTCATGGTCGGATGCCAACTTTTCGCTATTTTCAATATCTTCACTGCTATAGCGACGGTTTTGTAGGTTGGTTAAGATCTCTTCTGGAGTTTTCCCCAATTCGATACCTAAATGGTTTACCAGCTCAACCTTGCCATCTTCATTGACGCGTCCATATAAGGCCAACTCAGTATAAGCCGGACCACGACGCACAAGGGAGCCACCAGAACTATTACAAATTCCTCCCACAACAGAAGCACCAATACATGAAGAGCCAATTAAGGAGTGCGGTTCACGCCCTAGTGGTTTGAGGATTTTTTCGAGGTCATAGAGCGTACTGCCAGGCATCGCAACCACTTGGTTGAATTCAGGTAGCACTTGAATTTGGTTTAGGCGTAACGTGCTGATAATGACGATATCACGATCATAATCATAGCCGCTTGGGGTTGAGCCTTCGGTGAGCCCCGTGTTTGCCGCTTGCATGATCACAATTTTGTCAGCTTCGACACAGGCTTTAAATACATACCACTGTTCGAGTAATGTGGTTGGGAATACAACAGCAATGGCATCACCTACTCCTGAGCGGAAGCCTTTGCGATAACGTTCTGTTTTATGGGGTTCGGTAAGGATATTTTTTTTGCCAACAATGTTCCTGAGTGTGAGTAATAATCGTTGGTTCTCAGGATTTTTTACATCATTCATCTCATGCCTTCCTGTCAGGGTCTTGTCATTAAACCCATCCACAATATCACATAAGATTAATATGTTAAGAAATTATTAATACCCTTTAGAAACAAAAACAGCACCCAAAGGCGCTGTTTTTATTCATCTTCAATTTCAGTTCGCAGTTCGCAGTTCGCAGTTCGCAGTTCGCAGTTCGCAGTTTAATTATTTTGATGCTCGCATACATTCAAAATAATTCGTGTTGTAGCTAGGCGGCAAATAAAGTCATCCCGATGAGCATACATGAGTATGTGATTCGGGTGACTTTATGATGCCAACAACGCTACGGCGCGAAGTATGAAGAATATATCTATACGTCGCTCATCTGCGGCATAGGCCTACGGAACATACGTGTCAACACCGCCATATACACCAGACCAACCGCCGTCCAAATCAGACCATAAACCATTGAATCTTCTTCGATATTCAGCCACAGCACACAGACTGTTAGCGTACCGATGATCGGTAATATCAAATAATTCATGATGTTTTTGAAGCCTTTAATACGGCGTTCACGGATAAAGAACTGGCTAATCACTGAAATATTGACGAATGTAAATGCAATCAGCGCACCAAAGTTAATTAATGCTGTTGCAAAATCCATCTCAAACCAGATAGCGCCGAGGGCTAAGAAGCCAACTAATAAGACGTTATAAGCTGGAGTACGCCATGTTGGGCTAACGTAGCCGAACACTTTTTCTGGGAATACACCATCACGACCCATTACATACATTAAACGCGCACTACCCGCATGAGCCGCCATACCGGATGCTAATACCGTGACACAGGAGAACACAAGGATAATGGCTTGGAAGAAGGACCCCGCCACAAATCGCATAATGTCAGGCTGTGTTTCGTTAATATTCGCAAAGCGTGAAACGTCTGGGAAAAATTGCTGTAAGAAGAACGAAACGGTAATAAAAATCACGCCACCAATCAGTGCTGTTAAGAAAATTGCACGAGGAATAACTTTACCTGCATTTGGTGTCTCTTCTGACAGTGAACTTAACCCATCAAAACCTAAGAATGAGAAACAGAGTATGGTTGCTCCAGCTATCAACGGGATCATCTCAGTTTTTTCATTTGCAAATGGATTGAATGTCCAGATCTCCCCTGTCCCTTCACCATTTGAAACCCCGTGGATCACTAAACCTGTAAATACCGCCATTACCCCCATTTGGATAATCGCAATCACGGTACTTAAGTTTGCAATCACGTTGATGCCTCGTAAGTTGGCGGCGGTCATTAAAATAACCAAACCAATAACAAAATACGCAGGTTCAACATTCGGGAAAATATCTTGTAAATAAATTTTCGCCAATAAGATGTTGATCATTGGCATGAAAATGTAGGACAGCAAAGATGTCCAACCCACAAGGAAACCAATATGTGGACTCATTGATTTCTGGGCATAAGTATAGGCTGAACCAGCGGATGGGAAGCGTTTAACCAGCTTACCGTAGCTCAGTGCAGTAAACAGTATCGCAGCAAGTGCAATAATGTATGAAGTCGGGACGTGACCACCCGTCTTATCTGATACCATTCCGAAAGTATCAAAGATAGTCATTGGCTGGATATACGCAATACCAATCATAACAACTTGTACAAGCGTTAATGTCTTCGCAAGTTGAACACGGTTATTGGCACCAGTTTGGTTGTGGCCGATATCTAAAGGTACGGAATTATTTTGCATGATAAAGCCCTCCCATAACTTTCGATTGCGTACTTCGACTCAATCGACAGTTACTGGGAAGACTTTGCATCTGCCTATAAGCAGAGAAGAAAGAAGAGAAGTGGAAAAGCGTCTGTGCGAAGCCGGTGTTTGCTCCGTAGTCATCAATGCGGCAACGACGGCCGCTTGGCCCTGCTGCCAGTGCGAAAAAGTAAGCCATAAAAGCATTCCTCAAAGCTGTAGCATGAAATATTAGCTACACGTAAATATTTATTTATCTATCCGGCCTGATATCCGGCCCCGTTAAAATGAAAGAACCCTAAAAAGCAAAAAAACCGATGCCGGTTTTTATCAGGCATCAGTCATTTTTTAGTCCGCGCATTTTGCACGTCATACCTGTAAATAGCAAGCCAATTTGTTAACAAAACGCCCCCTTTTCGATGAGAAATTCTGATAATTTTGGACTTTCCGTTCTGATAGCTAATATGACATGCTTTTAAGACGATAAATGACACTAAATCCGATTGATTATCCTTAATAAAATGCTAAACCGGTCGGTCTAATTTCGCGGCACTTTTTTCCAATAACATATCTAAACTTGAGTGCAGTAATTTACTTTTTATGGCTTTGGTTTCTGACTGCAATGGACTACCGACTTTGTTATCCATCGTATAGACCGTCACTTTTCCCTCTTGATGGTTATAAATCAATAACCCATCCACGCCATAATCATATTGGTCTTTAAAATTACCCAGTACCGATTGCATACTGTTTCTCGCCTCAACATCACCATTGACGGCTTTACGGAGTGCTTCAATGGATAGCCCTACCGGAACTGAGTAGACATACAACACTTCCACATCGGAATCACCATCATCACTGCCATTACACATAAAGCAAGCGTCTCTTTGAACTGAGGATAGCCTCTCCATTTTGCGCAATTCGATTAATAATTTTTGACCATCTTGATACGGTGATTGCGAGATATCGAGAAAAACTAATCGGTAAGGTCCCGGGTCACCTGCAAGGGCATGGGAAATACCGCCTATAAATAGTAAAAAACTCAGACAACTAGCTCTAAAATAACGGTTAAATTTGGGCATAGTCTATTCCTGCTCGGCTCCATATCGCGGTGAGGAAGATTGACGCAGTTAGCGGTAAATAACCATATCTTTATTCCGAATTACTGATTTTCTTTTTGGATACCTATTTTCTTTTTAAATAATAGTACAAAAAAGCCCTTTGGCGATTAACCAAAGGGCTTAGATAAATAAAAATTAATGGTTTAATTAGAAGTTGTAGTTGATGCCGATATTATAACGACGACCTTCTAATTCAGCGCCATAGGTTCCTTGATCTACACGGCGGTCTAGCACGTTATAAACACCACCAACAATGTTGGCATTTTTACTGAGTTTATAACTCGTACCTAGGTCAAACAGTGCATAAGAAGGTGTTCCTTTACTCATTTGCTGACCACGACCTTGATAATCTGAAGTTTCACTACGGAAATTCATACGACCCCAAGTTTGTAAATCTTCCGTTGTATCCCAAGTTAAGGTGGTATTTACCATGTGCTTAGGCTGCTTACTCAACGGCTTACCTTTATTTACACCACTTTTTTGCTCTGTGTGCGTATAGGTATAGTTCGCTGCAAATTCGAGGTTATCAAGAATTCCCCAGTTGAAAGTCACTTCAACACCTTGCATTCTTGCTTTGTCAACGTTGGCTTTATCGCTAACAAAACGGTACGGTTTACCTGGGGTATCACCTTCACCATCCGCTAATGTACAATCTCTGATTGTGTCAATGCTATTGTCACAACGTCTGATTTCCGTGATTTTATCTTTGAAATCAGTATTATAAATAGTAACCCCAGCGGTTAGGTTATCTTGATTATTCCAAATAACACCAATCTCTTCAGTGATACTTTTTTCTGGTTTCAGATCTGGGTTACCGTAAATGACGGCATTTCCTTTACCGCCACCAGTTGCTTGTCCCCAGTTTGCCGACGACTCACGTAAACTTGGTGCTTTATAGCCTGTAGATACACCACCTTTAATCGTCCATTGCTCATCTGCATGCCAAACACCGTATAAACGAGGAGTCCAATGAGCACCGTAGTTTTCATCATTATCCATTCGCAGACCACCTGTTAATGCAAAGTCATTTGTCATTAACCATTCATCTTCTGCAAATAATGCCCAGCTGTATCTGTCTAATTCATTATATTGTTTAAACTTATTTCCTTCATCTTTCAGTTTCTCTTTACGGTATTGCCCACCAATACTTACGCTGTGGTCACCTAATAAAAAGACACTTTGATTTCGGAACACAAGGTCTTCTGCGGTCATTTTACGACCCGGGTTTTTTGTTTCATCGTACTGAACATAAGTGTCCGTCGATGCAATGTCATAAATACCCGTATGAGTTAACGCCATGTGGGTCAATTCATATTTACTAAAACCGCTACCATCACCCCTTTTATTTGTATAACCTTCACGGTCATCACGATGCTGGTTATCACGTTTAAATTCCGCATCAAACGTGTTTTTATCATCTGGAGTTAATGACACAGTCGCTCCGCCACTAGTCATAATTTGACGATTAAATCCATCAATGATTTTGTCTTCACTACGATGTGAATACTGTCCTTGGGCTTTAACTCCCAATAAACCGTCAATTAATGGTCCAGATGTATAGAAGCTTCCTTGTCCTGTATTACCCGAATTTTTGCGTTCTGTAATGGTAGTATCTGCACGTAAACTGGTCGTCCATTCTTGTTGTACACGGCGAGTAATAATATTAATTACCCCACCCATAGCATCAGAGCCATATAGCGATGACATAGGGCCACGTACTACTTCAATCCGCTCAATCGCAGGTAATGGTGGTAACCAGCCTTGCTCAATACCAGAACCATCGCTATTTGGGCGAGTACTACGTGTATCCACACGTTTCCCGTCGATAAGGATCATAGTGTATTTTGCATCCATCCCTCGGATACTAATATCGGAGCTGCTACCGCCACCAGTAACAAGAACACCAGGGACATCCTTCAGGGCATCCGTCACATCGCGATACGCTTTAGTTTCTAGCTGTTCACGTGTCACAACGGAAATTGATGCTGGCGCATCTTCAATCTTTTGCTGATAACCTGATGCAGTTGTTACAAAAATTTTATCGCTGCTGTCATCCGCAAAAGCAGGTACCGCAGTGATAGCCGCAATAATGCTAACTGCTATTTTTCTTTTAGTAAAAACAACCATTCCCAATTCTCCAAGAGATTTCTTTATCTTAACAATGAATTTTCTATGCTCAGCATGGGTCGTCTAACGCCCCAAAGGTTTATTATTCTTTTGACATGATACTTTCTGAGGTTTACCACTTTCGAAGCTAAATCAATTAAGTAATTAACTCTCATTCGCAGGCGGTAACAATAATGTAAATGGTAATACTTATCAATACCATTATTGAATGATTCATGACTTTCCGTGATGAATTGTGTGACTTAAGTCAAAGGTTAAATCTTTTGAATCAAGATCTGCGGCTGATTATTCATCCGTCGTAGATCCGATTAAAAACGAAGAAAGGTGAGCGCTTATCAAAAGAAAGCTAAATACAAGCGCGAGAAGACAGTAGATACGGAAGGTTATTGATTAATATTCTGGTTAAACTGTGCGTAACCGCGTTTTGCCGCTGCGTGATACTGTTGGTTTAGTGGTGCAGTCATCTGTTGCGCTATTCCCGTCATTTCAGGGCCTGCGAGTTCAGGGGAACCGGTACGAAACGGCGGGCGAGGATCATACTCAATTGCCAATTCGACAAGGGAGGCAACTTCTTCTCCACGCAAGGCTTTGAGCACCAACAGTGAGGCGTCAAATGAACCGGTTGCCGGCCCAGAGGTATAAATCGACCCATCGATGACGACATCACTGCCCCCTACAGCAATTGCCCCTACATCTGGTAGCATCGGGACAACATTGCTATTACTGGTTGCCCGCTTACCCCGCAATAACCCTGCCGTTCCTAACATTAGCGAACCATAGCAAGTACCAATCACCGTTTTTGCGGTATGCCCAACCCGTGCAAAAAACTGAATCACTTCAGGATCTTCAATAACCTCTGGAGGCACCATACCCGTGACTAAAACATCTAAATCATCAGGACACTCATCGAATGTCATTGTTGGCATAGTTGGCCACCCTGTGTAACCCTCAAGCAGCTCTTTACGCTTCCAGATAAAATAAATTTCAGCACCCACAATAGTAAAAACGGATTGTGCTCCATTAATGTCCATTGGCATAAATCCTGGGCAGACAAAAATACCCACTATTTAGCAGAAAAGCTAACAAGGTTTATTGGCGTTATCGCCACCCTATAACTGGCAAATATCATGCCCT
>NZ_JAERJY010000126.1:0-10726 GCF_018257375.1 Providencia sp. JGM181
ATATACAGCAGGCTTTATTGTTTTTTAATATAATTAAGCATTTAGCTGTAAAAATAGTCTTTAGAGGAAAGAAAAATCGCGCTTTATCTGACGGATGGCTTGTTCTTGAGATTAATCCATGGAAAAACGCGTACATTGGTTATCGGCAACAAATGAAATTGCTTAACAGCATGAAGATAATGAAAATAAATGATGGGGGATCAGCGGGTAAGAGTGTTATTTAGGTGAAATAGATTGCTAAGATAAGTCACACTCGACCCACATCAGTAAGTCGAGTGCTAAAGAAAGACGCAGAGGGATTAATATTCCCAAGTTTCTGGGTCAATACCCAGTTCGCGCATGATCTCTTTTGCTGCTTCAGGGATCTCATCATTGCGTTCTTTACGCAAATCATCATCATCCGGCAGCGGTTGACCAGTAAACGCATGCAAAAAGGCTTCGCACAGTAATTCACTGTTAGTCGCGTGGCGCAAGTTATTGATCTGACGACGAGTGCGTTCATCAGTTAAAATTTTCAGTACTTTTAAAGGAATCGATACTGTAATTTTTTTGACTTGCTCGCTTTTTTTGCCATGTTCAGCATACGGACTGACATATTCACCGTTCCATTCAGCCATGAGATACCTTGGATATATTCATTGATAATAAAATAATATACGAGTGTCAGTTTCCTGATCCTGAAGATGAATTTTTTTCAAGATACACTCAGCATACGGGTTAAGAATAAAGGGCTTAAGTTATTATTTAATGCGTATTAAAATCAATAAATTAAGTCTTTTTATATGCCGGTAATGTGGTCTAACTATCCATTGGCACATAATTATTATGGCTGATTATTCCATTAGTTGTTATAAACGTAAAGAGGTTTAGACGTCCAGACATGTTGACGTCTAAATTTGCTTTGAGTATGATTTGAACTATCCCATACTTGGAGAGACACTCATGACATACAAAGCATCCACTATCGCGATACATAATGGACTCAATGAAGACTCGCAATTTGGTTGCGTTGTTCCTCCCATCTATTTATCTAGCACCTATAATTTTACAGATTTCAATGAGCCAAGAACCCACGACTACTCCCGTCGCGGCAATCCTGGGCGAGATATTGTGCAGCGAACACTGGCACAGCTAGAAGGAGGAAGTGGTGCCGTGATGACTAACAGCGGGATGTCGGCTCTCCATTTATTATGCACGGTATTATTACAGCCGGGTGATTTACTCGTTGCTCCTCACGATTGCTACGGCGGCAGTTACCGCTTATTTAACAGCTTGAGCCAAAAAGGGGCTTATCAGGTTGAATTTGTTGACCAAAGCGACGAATCAGCGTTGCAAACGGCATTAGCGAGAAAACCCAAACTGGTACTCATTGAAACCCCAAGTAACCCGTTACTGAGAATTTATGATATCCAACATATTTCGAACCTTGCACATCAAGCAGGGGCTTTGGTGGTGGTGGATAACACATTTTTAAGCCCTGCATTACAGCAACCATTAGCGTTAGGTGCTGATTTTGTTGTACATTCTTGTACAAAATATCTCAATGGTCATTCAGATATTATTGCGGGTGCTGTGATTGCAAAAGAAGAGAAATGGGCTCTAGAATTAGCATGGTGGGCGAATAATATTGGTGTCACTGGCGGTGCATTTGACAGTTATCTGTTACTCAGAGGTATTAGAACATTGCTGCCTCGCATAAAACAGCAGCAGCATAATGCGGGTGAAATCGTAAAATATCTTAAAACTCAGCCGCTGGTGAAGAAAATATATTATCCTGCCTTGAGTGATCATCCGGGACATCACATTGCTGCCGCGCAACAATCTGGCTTTGGCGCAATGTTAAGTTTTGAATTTGCAGGCGATGAAGCGCAACTTCGTCAGTTTTTACAGGCGCTGAGCTTGTTTACATTAGCGGAATCTCTCGGTGGTGTAGAAACCTTGATTTCCCATACGGCGACCATGACCCATGCAGGCATGTCCCCTGAAGCGCGAGCCGCAGCAGGTATTACTGATAGTTTACTGCGCATTTCAGTTGGTCTTGAAGATAGTCAGGATCTTATCGCAGATTTGAGCCACGCATTTAAGGTTGCGTCATAACGTTAGCGGAGTTTTTGATGAGTGCAATAACAGCATTTGAGGTGATCCCTTGTCACCGACAGTTACACAAGTTTGGGGGAAGTAGCTTAGCTGATGTGAAATGTTATCAGCGTGTCGCCACCATTATGGCGAACTACAGCCAACCCGGCGATTTAATGGTTGTTTCTGCGGCAGGGAGTACCACAAACCAGCTGATAAGTTGGCTTAAATTAAGCCAGAGTGACCGTATTTCTGCTCATCAAGTGCAACAAGCGCTACGCCGCTACCAGCAAGATTTGATCAGTGGTTTACTGCCTGAAGAGAAGGCTAATGAGCTCAATCAGCTATTTGTTGCGGATTTAGAACGACTCAGTGGGCTACTGGATAAACCTATCAATGATGCTACCTACGCAGAAGTTGTGGGGCATGGTGAAATTTGGTCTGCACGTTTAATGTCTGCCGTGCTTGAACAGTTTGATATGGCAAGCGCTTGGCTAGATGCACGTACATTTTTACGCGCAGAAAGAGCAGCGCAGCCACAGGTGGATGAGGTTCAATCCCGCCATCTCCTACAGCAATTACTGGTGCAACATCCTCAGCGCCGTCTTGTGGTCACAGGGTTTATCTCCCGTAATCAAAAAGGTGAAACCGTCCTGTTAGGTCGTAATGGCAGTGACTATTCGGCTACCCAAGTAGGGGCATTAGCGGATGTCGGCAAAGTCACCATTTGGAGTGATGTGGCAGGGGTATACAGTGCGGATCCTCGCAAGGTGAAAGATGCATGTCTATTGCCGTTATTGCGTTTAGATGAAGCGAGTGAATTGGCTCGCCTTGCTGCGCCTGTCTTACATACGCGTACTTTGCAGCCTGTTTCCGTCAGCAATATTGATTTGCAGCTGCGCTGTAGCTACCAGCCGGAGCAAGGCTCCACCAAAATTGAGCGTGTATTAGCCTCGGGGACGGGGGCAAAAATTGTCACCAGCCACAACGATGTGTGCTTAATTGAGCTGCGAATTGCCCCAGGGCGCGATTTTAACCAAATCTGCAAGGATGTGGATTTATTATTAAAACGCGTACAACTTCGCCCATTGGCGCGAGGCGTTCACCATGACCGCGCTATCTTGCAACTGTGCTACACCTCGGAAGTGGTGGAAAGCGCGTTGAATGTATTGGAAGAAGCGGCATTGCCTGGGTCTCTTTCATTACGTGAAGGTTTTTCACTGGTGGCTCTGGTTGGCGCTGGTGTGTGTAAAAAACCGCTGCATAGCCACCGTTTTTATGAAGAGCTTAAAGGGCAGCCGGTTGAGTTTATCTGGCACTCAGAAGATGGCATTAGCTTAGTCGCGGTACTGCGTACTAATCAAACTGAGCATATCATTCAAGGCATGCACCAAAGCTTATTCCGCGCCGAAAAGCGCATCGGCTTAGTATTATTTGGTAAAGGCAATATTGGCGCCCGTTGGTTAGAGCTGTTTTCGGTTGAGCAGCAAAATATTTCTGCTCGCAGTGACTTTGACTTTGTTTTGGCGGGTGTCGTGGATAGTCGCCGCAGTTTATTGAATTACCAAGGTATTGACCCAAGCCGTGCATTAGCTTTCTTTGATGATGAAGCGGTCGAGCATCAGGACGACAATCTGTTTTTATGGATGCGAGCGCACCCTTATGATGACCTGATTGTGTTGGATGTCACAGCCAGTGGCGAGCTTGCTAATAGTTATGTGGACTTTGCGAGTTACGGTTTCCATGTTATCAGTGCAAACAAACTCGCAGGGGCAGCGCCTACTCAGCAGTATCGTGAAATTCGTGATGCATTCGCCAAAACGGGGCGTCATTGGCTCTATAATGCGACCGTTGGCGCTGGGTTGCCGATCAACTACGCAGTGCGCGATCTCAAAGAAAGCGGTGACGCGATTCTGGCGATCAGCGGGATCTTCTCTGGCACATTATCGTGGCTATTCTTGCAGTTTGATGGCTCAGTGCCTTTCAGTGAGCTTGTCGAGCAAGCTTGGCAGCAAGGATTAACGGAACCGGATCCGCGCATCGATTTATCTGGGCAAGATGTGATGCGCAAGCTCATTATTCTGGCGCGAGAAGCGGGCTATGATATCGAACCGGATGATGTGCGCGTGGAATCGTTAGTGCCAGCGCAAGCGGAAACAGGCTCACTGGATGAATTCTTTGAAAATAGCGCCGTGATTAACGAGCAGATGCAGCAGCGCTTAGAAGCCGCGAAGGAGCTGGGGTTAGTGCTACGTTACGTGGCGCGGTTTGATGCAGTGAAAGGTAAAGCAAAAGTGGGTGTCGAGGCGGTTAAACCTGAGCACCCGTTAGCCTCTTTATTGCCGGGGGATAACGTTTTTGCCATTGAAAGCCGTTGGTACCGTGATAACCCATTGGTGATACGCGGGCCAGGTGCGGGTCGCGATGTGACCGCCGGCGCTATCCAATCTGACTTGAATCGACTCTCTCAGCTTTTATAAAATCAGTAACGCACGGGGTAGATAAACGCGTGCGTTCTCTTCATTTCTCAAATTTTCCCATTCCTATTTTATTCTTAAATAAGATTCATGACTTAAAAGTGCTGAATCGACGATAGATTGCGCTGACGCAATACTTAAATAAGAAAAATTAATAAAAATGGTGCTGTAATTAAATTTCAGAAAAATCACCCAAAGCGCTTTTTTTCTGATATGAATATAGGGTACAGGGTGAAATTCGCGGTCTGCATCACAAAACATAATTCTAGCCGACTGAAATTTTATTACAGGAAATCCAGCGCAGTTTGTTAACCGTTCACGAGAAGCGGGGTGGCATCCTGCCAACAGCACAAGATCAGGAGTCCCATGAATCAGCAATATTCCGCAATGCGCAGTAATGTCAGTATGTTGGGTAAGCTACTCGGTGATACCATCAAAGACGCTCTTGGTGAAGATATCCTCGATAAAGTCGAATCTATTCGCAAGTTATCCAAATCCTCCCGCGCAGGTAATGAAGTTCAGCGCCAAAAATTATTAATGACCTTGCAAACACTCACCAACGACGAGCTATTACCCGTTGCGAGGGCATTCAACCAATTCTTAAACTTAACCAACGTGGCAGAGCAGTACCACAGTATTTCTCCCCACGGCGAAGCGGCGAGTAACCCTGTTGCCTTACAGAAATTATTTGGGCGTTTAAAAGAGCACGATTTTAGCCACGGTGATATTCAAAAAGCCGTTGAAGAGCTCTCCATTGAGCTGGTGCTGACTGCCCATCCAACTGAAATCGCCCGCCGCACCTTAATTCACAAACTGGTTGAGGTGAACACCTGTTTATCCCAGCTCGACCATGATGATTTAGCGGATTACGAACGCAACAATATTATGCGTCGCTTACGCCAACTGGTGGCGCAATCTTGGCATACCGATGAAATTCGTAAAATTCGCCCTACGCCAATCGATGAAGCTAAATGGGGTTTTGCGGTTGTTGAAAACTCGTTGTGGGAAGGCGTTCCGGCATTTTTACGGGAATTCAATGAACAGCTTGAAGAGTCCATTGGGGCTGAATTACCTGTCGAAGCAAACCCAATCCGCTTTACGTCATGGATGGGCGGCGACCGTGATGGTAACCCGAATGTGACCGCGGAAGTTACTCGCCATGTTCTGCTATTAAGCCGCTGGAAAGCTGCCGATTTATTCTTGAAAGATATTCAAGTCTTGGTGTCGGAGCTTTCTATGACGGAAGCGACGCCAGAACTGCGTGCGCTGGCGGGCGGCGATGATGTGGATGAGCCTTATCGCCAAATTGCCAAAAATCTGCGTAGCCAATTGTTCTCTACATTGGAATATTTAGAGCGCCGAGTGAAAGGCGAGCAAGTTTTGCCACCAGCGGATTTACTGACGGATAACGCGCAACTTTGGGATCCGCTGTATACCTGCTATCAATCGCTCGTTGCCTGCAATATGAGCATTATTGCTAATGGTTCACTGCTAGATACGCTACGCCGTATTCGCAGCTTTGGTCTGCAATTGGTGCGTATCGATGTGCGCCAAGAAAGCACTCGCCATACTGATGCGCTGTCTGAGCTGACAGAATATTTGGGGCTAGGTAACTATGGCAATTGGTCAGAACAAGAGAAGCAAGATTTCTTACTGACTGAGCTGCAATCGCGCCGTCCGCTGATCCCACAAGATTGGCAACCGACAGCAGAAACGCAAGAAGTATTCGAAACTTGCCGCGTTATCGCTAAAGCGAAAAATGACTCTATCGCCGCTTACGTGATCTCGATGGCGAAAGTGCCATCCGACGTTTTAGCCGTCAAACTCCTGCTAAAAGAAGCGGGTGCCTCCATTAAATTGCCGGTTGCGCCACTGTTCGAAACTCTGGAAGATTTAAATAACGCCGAAAGCGTGATGACTAAGTTGCTTAGCATTGAGTGGTATCGTGAGCTGATTGATGATCGCCAAATGGTGATGATTGGTTACTCCGACTCTGCAAAAGATGCGGGTGTGATGGCAGCGTCATGGGCGCAGTATCGTGCACAAGATGCCCTGATTAAGTTGTGCGATAAAGAAGGCGTGAAACTGACACTGTTCCACGGTCGTGGCGGCACCATTGGTCGTGGCGGTGCGCCAGCACATTCCGCACTTCTTTCCCAACCACCGGGAAGCTTAAAAGGCGGGTTGCGTGTGACGGAACAAGGCGAAATGATCCGCTTTAAGTTTGGTCTCCCGCAAGTGACGATTAGCAGTTTAGCCATGTACGCGAGCGCTATCCTCGAAGCCAACTTATTGCCACCGCCAGAGCCAAAAGAAGAGTGGAAGGCAGTAATGAATTCGTTGTCAGATGTATCTTGCGCGATGTATCGCGATTATGTGCGTGAACAGCCTGACTTTGTCCCGTATTTCCGTGCGGCGACCCCAGAGTTAGAGCTGGGCAAATTGCCATTAGGTTCTCGCCCTGCAAAACGTCGTCCTACTGGGGGTGTTGAGACCCTTCGCGCTATTCCTTGGATTTTCGCGTGGACACAAAACCGCTTGATGTTACCCGCATGGTTAGGGGCAGGTGCGGCGCTGAAACATGTCATCGAAAAAGAAGGCAAGCAAGCGGTACTGGATGAAATGTGGCAAGAGTGGACATTCTTCAAAACCCGTATTGCAATGCTGGAAATGGTGTACGCGAAAGCCGATCTATGGTTAGCGGAATATTATGACCATTGCCTCGTTGAGAAACGTTTATGGCCACTGGGACAAAAGCTGCGTGACCAGTTATCTGAAGATATTAAGAGTGTTTTAGCGGTCTCTAAAGATGAAGCGTTGATGGCGGATTTACCGTGGATTGCTGAATCCATCGCGCTACGTAACGTCTATACCGATCCACTGAACGTATTGCAGGCTGAGCTATTGCATCGCTCTCGTCAACAAGAGCATCCAGACCCACGTGTGGAGCAAGCGTTGATGGTGACCATTGCTGGTGTTGCGGCGGGTATGCGTAATACGGGCTAGCAATTAATTTATGTCAGTAAAAAGGCTGCCAATTGGCAGCCTTTTTCATTTACGGTCGAACGTTATTTTTTGTTTTGATCATTATGGATCAAATGATAAGGCGAACGTGCCCGTGGGTGGATAAAGAAATGGTTCGTTGGGGCATTGTGAGTTTTGATATGAACCATGGAGACGTTGGTGGATTTTCCTACTTTATTGTGGAATGCATAAATCACAAAAGGCAGCAGGAAGATAATCACAAAACTGACCGCGAGCAGCGTCACGTAAGTCGTATCATCTGCTCCGCCCGGCAATGAACTTGGCGGGAAGAATGACACCACAAATGCCAGAATTGAGATCACTAACCCAACAAACGCGATTAACAATTTAAAGCTTTTACCGCCCGGAACGTTGAATGCCCGTTTTTTATCAGATTGTTTGCAGACTAAATGCATATAACCGAGGAACAGCATAAAGTAGCTACACAGATAAATAACAACGGTTAATGCCAGTGCTATCAGGAAGGACATATTTCCGCCGCCACCCGTGTTAGTGAGGACAATAATCGCCACCGTGGTGATCAGTAATTGGGAAATCACTAACGTAACTGGCACGCCATTTTTATTCACTTTGGCAAAGCTTTTCGGCAGAATTCCTTTTTGTGCAGCGACATACATCCCACGGGAAGGTCCCACAATCCAAGAGGCAATTTCCGCTAATACGCCGAGTAACAGCAACGCAGCAATAATCCGTACTGCCCACTCTAAGGTGGAATTAAAGTGGGTAACGAGAACCTCAAAGGTTTGTACCACACCTGCAGACAGGTTGATTTCGCTGTTAGGGATCACGGCAGCAACCGATAAACCGCCAATAGAGCTTAAGCAAATCGCCGCAATCATCAATAAAAACATTGCCGCAGGATAATCTCGACCGGGGTTTTTCATTTCGTTGACGTGGGTTGCTGAGGCTTCAACACCCATGTAGCTGAGAATAAAGGCGACAAAGACCACTAACGTGCCGATTTGAGTGAAGTCAGGAATAAAGGTTTTTGTGCTCATCTCGATAGCTAAAGGTGCACCGCTTGCCAAGTAGCTAATCGCTAGCCCAACGAGAATGAGAGCCGGTAATAAAATCCCAGCAAAGAAACCGACTTTTGCGATACTTGCTGTATATTTTGTTCCACCAAATTGGGTAAAGGCGAGAACCCATAAAATCACCAGAGCGCCGATGGTTTTGGTGATGGGATCAGTATTAAGTTCTGGCCAATTTAATATGTAGGATAGGGCGCCGAGTACAAAGTACAGCATCGGAATAAAGCCTATCGCAATTTGCAGATAACCAAATGAAATCGCCGCAAATCCCCAACGCTCTCCCAATGTGTTGGAAACCCACGCGAAAATACCCCCTTCTTCCCAACCTTCAACGGTGGCCATTTCGGCAGCACATAAGGCTACGGGGATAAACCACAGCAATCCCCCTAAGAGTAAAAAGAAGACTAAACTGAAACCCGATGTGGCGAATGTCGGATATTCATAGACCGCCATCACCATAGACGCGGTGATCGCAAAAAAACCTAACAAGGTGAGTTGTTTTGCGGCTGGAGCTGTTGTTGACGTCGCCATGCCTATTCTCCTGTCATATGTTTTACGAAGTCAGTCGGCGCATAAATGAATACGCCGACTGGATAAACGACTAAGGATTAGCTGTGATTGAAACCGCCGCTTTCTTCTTCAGAAAGTGGTGTACTGACAGGGTGTTTCTCGAAATATTCGAGGGTGCGTTTGAAATCTTCGATGAGCAGTGAGGCGAGGTCTAGGCTGACACCATGACGGACTAAAATACGTTGGATCACCAGGTCTTCGCGGTTTGCAGGCATTGAGTAAGCGGGAACTTGCCAGCCGCGACTACGTAGTTTGTCTGCAATATCATATAAAGAGTAGTTACTGGTTTTCGCTCCGTCTTTTAATTTCCATGCCAGCGCTGGGATACCTTTGGCACTATCGCCATCAAAGATCATCTCAAATGGACCCAGTTTTTCAATTTCACGGGCAAGGTATTGCGCGGTGGCATAGCAAGCATTATGAATTTTAGCGTAGCCTTCGCGACCAAGACGCAGGAAGTTGTAATACTGTGCAATGATTTGTCCACCTGGACGAGAGAAGTTTAATGCGAAGGTTGGCATGTTACCGCCAAGGTAGTTCACATTGAAAATTAGCTCTTCTGGGAGGTCTTTCGCTTCACGCCAAATTACCCAACCGGCACCTAATGGCGCTAAACCAAATTTGTGTCCAGATGCGTTGATGGATTTAACGCGAGGTAAACGGAAATCCCATTCCAGTGTAGGCGCACAGAAAGGCGCGAGGAAACCACCACTTGCACCATCCACGTGAATAGGAATGTCTAAGCCCGTTTCTTTTTGCAGTTTATCCAATGCATCATGAACTGCTTTCACTGGCTCATATTGGCAAGTGAACGTCACACCTAAAGTCGGAACGACACCGATAGTATTTTCATCAACGCGTTTGAGAACTTCTTCAGGGCTCATGATCAGGCGGTCGCCTTCAAGTGGAATTTCACGCAGTTCGACATCAAAATAACGGGCAAATTTATGCCAACAAATTTGGACAGGACCACAGATTAAGTTAGGTTTATCGGTGGGTTTTCCTTTGGCGGCTTGTTTTTTACGCCATTGCCATTTTAACGCCAGACCCCCTAACATTGCGGCTTCTGAAGAGCCAATCGTTGAGCAGCCTAATGTATTGAGTGCGTCAGGAGAGTTCCATAAGTCAGCGAGCATATGCACGCAGCGGTTTTCAATTTCAGCGGTTTGCGGATATTCATCTTTATCAATCATGTTTTTGTCGATAGAGAGATCCATCAAACTGCGAATTTCGTCATCTACCCATGTTTGGCAAAATGTCGCTAAGTTTTGTCGGGAATTACCATCTAGCATTAGCTCATCACGAACTGCACTAAATACATTTCTCGGGTCGCTTTCTTTGATTGGGAATTTCGTTTTTGGTAAGGATTGGGATAAATCAAATGAAGCATAAATATCATCTAATTCACTATATTTTGAAGATACTGATTTATTATTCATACAACGAATCTCCTCAATAATTGAGATGTTATTACTAGGAATGATCAATAATCTTATATTTTCATATAAGCATAAAAATAAATTAGAA
>NZ_JAERJY010000127.1:0-10723 GCF_018257375.1 Providencia sp. JGM181
ATTTCAATGTATATACTTTGTGAATTAAATGTATATATATTTAATTATCAACTAAGCAAACAGGGCAAAAAAGATCATTTTCAATCGTTCTTTGTTTTTATTTAACAAATTGATTTGAATGTTAAATTTAAAGATTCTCACGGTGTGAGAATGATCTGGCAGCCACTAACTCAACAATGATAAATAACCGAAATTGTTAATTTTGCGTTAAATCGATTTGATGGATAGGGGATTAAAGAATGTTAAACCGTACAGATTCAACGCGTGTGATCCGTGCCCCGCACGGTAGCCAAAAGAGCTGCAAAAGCTGGCTGACTGAAGCCGTCTACCGCATGATCCAAAATAACTTAGATCCAGATGTTGCTGAACATCCGCAAAGCCTCGTTGTTTATGGTGGGATTGGCCGTGCAGCCCGTGACTGGGAATGTTACGACAAGATTTTAGATGTCTTAAAAACCCTCGAAGACGATCAAACATTGCTGGTGCAATCCGGTAAACCAGTCGGAGTGTTCCCAACTCATGTAGACGCGCCACGCGTTTTAATTGCTAACTCAAACATTGTTCCTCACTGGGCAAATTGGGATCATTTCAACGAATTAGATCGCAAAGGCTTGATGATGTACGGGCAAATGACCGCTGGCTCATGGATCTACATCGGTTCACAAGGGATTGTGCAAGGTACCTATGAAACCTTCGTTTCTCTAGCAAAACAGCATTTTAACGGCAACCCAGTAGGGCGTTGGATCCTAACTGGCGGCTTAGGCGGTATGGGGGGAGCGCAGCCTTTAGCGGCCACCATGGCTGGCTTTAGCATGATTGCGGTTGAGTGTGATGAAAGCCGTATCGATTTTCGTTTAAGAACTCGTTATGTAGACAAAAAAGCGACTTCGCTCGATGAAGCGTTGGGTTATATCGAAGAAGCCAAAGCGAGCGGTAAGCCAGTCTCCGTGGGCTTATTAGGCAATGCGGCGGATGTATATAGCGAGTTAGTCAAACGCAATATCACGCCAGATTCAGTTACCGATCAAACCAGCGCTCATGACCCTGTCCACGGCTATCTGCCACAAGGTTGGACGTTAGCTCAATGGCGTGACAAGCAAGAAACTGCGCCAGCTGAAGTGACGAAAGCCGCGAAGAAAAGCATGGCAGTGCAGGTAGATGCCATGCTGCAAATGCAAAAACGTGGCTCAGCCGCGTTCGACTACGGCAACAACATTCGCCAAATGGCCAAAGATGAAGGTGTGAATAATGCTTTTGATTTCCCAGGATTTGTGCCTGCATATATTCGTCCACTGTTCTGCGAAGGGATTGGTCCATTCCGTTGGGTAGCACTGTCTGGCGACCCAGAAGATATCTACAAAACAGACCAAAAAGTCAAAGAGCTGATCCCTGATGATAAACATCTCCATAACTGGCTGGATATGGCGCGCGAGCGTATTGCATTCCAAGGTTTACCGGCACGTATTTGCTGGGTGGGACTGAAAGACAGGGAAAGATTGGGGCGCGCGTTTAACGAAATGGTGAAAAATGGGGAGCTAAAAGGCCCTATCGTGATTGGGCGTGACCATCTTGATTCTGGCTCGGTTGCTAGCCCACATCGTGAAACCGAATCCATGAAAGATGGTTCTGATGCCGTCTCTGACTGGCCATTACTCAATGCGCTGCTGAACACCGCAGGCGGGGCAACGTGGGTGAGCTTGCATCACGGCGGCGGCGTTGGAATGGGCTTCTCACAACATGCGGGCGTGGTGATTGTGTGTGATGGCACCGATGCGGCGGATAAACGTCTTGCTCGCGTCCTGCATAACGACCCTGCAACTGGGGTGATGCGTCATGCGGATGCCGGTTATGACATCGCGATTAATTGCGCGAAGCAGCAAGGTCTTAACTTACCAATGGTCAAGTAATGTCGAATGCCGGCTCTATGGAGTCGGCACCTTTTAGCCTCACATAAGGAATTCACGATGAATGCGGCAATGACTCAAAAACCACACGGACCGCTGGCTGGGATCAAAGTGATTGATTTAAGCCGTGTGCTCGCAGGGCCTTACTGCACGGGTATGATGGCAGACTTGGGCGCAGAAGTGATCAAAATCGAAGTGCCTGATCATGGTGATGATAGCCGTCATCTTGGTCCTTTTATTGACGGTGAAAGTGTTTATTACGGGCTGATCAATCGCGGAAAACGCAGCATTGAGTTAGATCTTAAAGACGATGGCGATCGTCAGATTTTATTTCAATTGATCAAAGAGAGTGATGTGGTGGTGGAGAACTTCCGCCCCGGTGTCACCAAGCGTCTTGGGATCGATTTCGACAGCGTTAAACAGCTTAATCCCAACATTATCTACGCCAGCATTTCAGGATTTGGGCAAAACAGCCCCCTTGCGAGCTACCCAGCTTATGACATTGTGGCACAGGCTATGTCTGGGTTGATGAGCGTGACAGGTTCCCCTGAGTCGGGTCCTACGCGCAGCGGTGAATCCATCGGGGATGTCTGTGCGGGCGTATTTGCCTCATGGGCGATTAGCAGCGCACTGTTTGCTCGCGAACGTCATGGTGAAGGCGCGCAATATTTGGATGTTGCCATGGTGGATGTGCTGCTCAGTATGCAGCTTACTGGACTATCTAATTTATTTGCCAATGGTAAAGCACCAAGTTTAGTGGGTAATCGTCACCCTGTTTCAACGCCATTTGATACCTACCAAGCAAAAGATGGCTTGGTGGTGATTGCGATTGCCAGTGAAAAACTGTTCCAACGTTTCTGTGAATGTATGGGGAAACCGGAGCTATCCCAAGATGCGCGTTACTTGAGCGACCCAGTTCGTACGATCAACCAAGCGGCGCTACGCCAAGAAATTGAAAGTTGGACAGGAACAAAGCGTGTTGAGGAAGTGTGTGACTTACTGCTGAATGCCGGGGTTCCAGCTTCACCGATTCACAACTTACAACAAGCAACGCAAAGCGAGCATGCCGAAGTTCGTCAGGTACTAACCCACTTAAATGATGGTGGTACCCCTCTGATTTCCCAGCCGGTTTTCTTTAATGGTGTGAAACCGAAAGTCACCCAAAGAGCGCCTGTTCTTGGGGAAGGCAATGAATGCTATAAATCGGCAGCTACTACCATAACCACAACAATAAAAAGCGCGGAGACGATGCAATGAGTTTTGATATTAATGAAACCGAATACGCCATTGTAGAGGCCGTTGAAAAAGTGTGTCGCGATATTCTGCAAGCGAACGCTCAACGTTATGATGAAGAAGAAATTTTCTGTGCGGAAAGCTTAACCGCACTGGGTGAAATGGGCTGCTGGGGAATCAACTTACCGGAGCAATATGGTGGTTTTGGCATTGGCAGTATTGCCATGAGCATGATTGTTGAAGCAGTGGCGGCTGCCTGCGCCTCGACATCATCCTCATTGACCGCTCATTTCTTAGCGACTGATTCTATCCTGATTGGCGGAACAGAAGAGCAAAAAAATTATTGGTTACCTAAAGCCGCAAGCGGTGAATTACTCGGCGCATTTGGATTAACAGAGCCCGCCGCAGGTTCAAACCCCGCGGATATGCGCACGACAGCAACCCGTGAAAATGGCGGTTGGCGCATTCGCGGTAACAAACACTATATTACCAATGCCAAAGAAGCGGATTTTATTGTGCTGTACGCCAAAACAGATGTTGAAGCAGGCGCTCGTGGCATTAGCGCGTTTATGATCCCGAAAGGAACAGAAGGTGTGGCATTTTCTCACCCAGAAAAAACCATGGGGTTGCGTGGTAGCACTATCTATGAATTAGCACTCAACTGCTGGTTACCTGAATCGGCATTACTGGGAGAAGAGGGCAAAGGGTTCCATACGGCGATGGAAGTGCTGGATAAAGGTCGTGTGGAAGTGGCGGCAACGTCATTGGGGATCGCTCGTGCAGCCATGGAAAGCACATTAGGCTGGGTGAAAGAGCGTCAAATTGGCAAGAAGCCGCTGGCGGCTTATCAAGGAACGCAATGGAAACTTGCTGATATGCACACGCAGCTGGAAGCCGCGCGTATGCTGACATGGAACGCGGCTGAGCTGCGCGATTCTGGGCAGCGTTTTAGTTTGCAATCAGCCACTGCAAAATTGTTTGCGGCGGAATGCGCAGGTTTTGTGACTGATGCCGCGCTGCAATTGCATGGGGGGTATGGTTATATTCGCGATCTACCCCTAGAGCGCTATGTACGAGATGCCCGTATTTTGCGTATCTTTGAAGGGACATCAGAAATTCAAAAAATTATTATTTCGCGCGCCGTTCTCGACGCTTAATTTTGATGAGTTCGACCCGATAGGTAAGACAGGACTTATCGGGGTTTTTCCAGCTATGAGTATCTAAGCAATAACAGGAGCACTACCCTGACAACAGGATCATGGACTTAAAAACACAACAACAATCAGGTTTAAGAATGTATTTCAATTATTAATGACGGGTAGATAAAACAATAACATACCTGCATCACGTCAAATGTCTGTGCTCACAACATAGAGAATTCATTGCTGACGACTAATTGGCTCATTCTTTAAGCCAGCCTTGCTTAAAGAGGAATTACCATGACAGTTTCCAACGATATCATCGGGCAAAAGCAGTCTCGCCAAGATAATGTTCCGCTTATCGAAGCACGTTCCATTGACTATATTCCTGAATCTGAGCGACACGGGACGTTGTCGAGCCAATTCACGTTGTGGTTTGGAGCTAACTTACAAATCACCGCAATTGTCACCGGTGCCTTAGCGGTTGTACTGGGGGGCGATGTTTTTTGGTCGTTGATTGGCTTGTTTATCGGTCAATTATTGGGGGGCGCGGTTATGGCGCTCCATGCTGTACAAGGCCCGAAACTGGGTCTACCGCAAATGATCTCCAGCCGCGTGCAGTTTGGGGTTTATGGTGCCGTTATCCCGATTTTATTGGTCTGTATGATGTACGTCGGGTTCTCTGCCAGTGGGACAGTATTGGCGGGGCAGGCTGTGGGACAATTACTGAATGTCAGTGATTGGATGGGGATCGTGATTTTCGGGATTGTGATCATCGGTATCACTATCTGCGGTTACCGCATCATCCATATTCTCGGTAAAGTGGCGAGTGTCGTCGGCGTTATCGCCTTCTTCTATCTATTCTTCCGTCTGTTCTATATGAATGATGTTTCGGTGTTATTAGAGAATCGTCATTTCAGCTGGACGAATTTCCTATTAGCTATGTCGCTGTCGGCTTCTTGGCAGATTGCATTTGGTCCTTATGTGGCGGATTACTCCCGTTATTTACCCACCAAAACCCCAACCATCAAAGCGTTTTTAGCGGTGGGTTCAGGGACAGTGATCGGGACTCAAGCCTCGATGATCCTAGGGGTATTTGCGGCAGCGCTTGCTGGCAATCAATTTGCGGGTCATGAAGTTTCCTACATTGTTGGCTTAGGCAGCACGGGCTTAATTGCAGCGCTGCTGTATATCAGTATTTTCTTTGGCAAAGTGACGATTACGGCTCTGAATGCTTACGGTAGTTTCATGTCGATGGCGGCGATTTGGTGTGGTTTCCGTGGTAAACACCAGATTTCCCGTGGTCAGCGTCTGTTCTTTATTATCCTCATGGTGAGCTTTTCGACGGCGTTAGGTCTGGCTGGGCAACACTCATTCTTAAAACTGTTCTCGGCTTTCTTGCTGTTCTTATTAGCGTTCTTTACGCCATGGAGTGCGATTAACTTAGTGGATTACTACTGGGTGACGAAAGGTCGCTACGATGTTCCGCAATTATCCAACCCGAATGGACGTTATGGTCGCTGGAACAAAGTGGGGATCATTACCTATGTGGTTGGCGTATTGATCCAAATGCCATTTATTGCCACCGGTTTCTACACCGGACCTCTGGTTGATAGCTTGGGCGGCGTGGATATTTCGTGGATCGTCGGTTTAGTTGCCACCAGTATCATCTACTATGTCGCGGTAAAAATTTGGCCAATGTCAGTGGCGCCAAGCCTGATATTGCCAGAAACCAAATAAGGTTTATTTCTTAGGTAACATATTAATTTTCCAACGATAAAAATAGTCAGTGATGGCGTCCTAGCAGTGAAAATATTCACTGCTATGGGCTCCCTCAACTCAAAAATAGCCGTAACAAAGTACGCGATAGGAGTAGTTATGAAAATTTTAGTCGCAGTAAAACGGGTGATTGACCATAACGTTAAAGTGCGGGTTAAAGCCGATGGCTCGGGAGTGGAGCTGACGAATGTCAAAATGGCGATGAACCCCTTTGATGAGATTGCGGTAGAAGAGGCGGTACGTTTAAAAGAAGCAGGCAAAGTCACTGAAGTGGTGGCGGTCTCCATCGGTGAAGCCACGGCGCAAGATACGCTGCGTAGTGCGATGGCAATTGGGGCTGACCGAGCCATTTTGATTCAAAAACCCACCGAGATGGCACTAGAGCCGCTGGATATTGCCCGCCTTTTACAGCAGGTGGTGAGTCAGGAGCAACCGGATTTAATTTTACTCGGCAAGCAAGCCATTGATGATGATTGCAACCAAACTGGGCAGATGCTTGCGGCACTATTGGGTTGTGCGCAAGCCACCTTTGCTTCGCACATTATAGTCGAGGGGGAGAAGCTGCAAGTCACTCGCGAAATCGATGGTGGCTTAGAAACCTTATCTATGGGATTGCCTGCGATTGTGACCACAGACTTGCGCTTAAATGAGCCTCGCTATGCCACATTACCTAACATCATGAAGGCAAAGAAAAAACCATTAGACATCATCGATATTTCTACACTGAATTTTAGCCCATTAGGGCAAGTAAAAATCGTCAACGTGACTGAGCCGAAAAAGCGTTCTGGGCAGTGCACCATGTTGAATGATGCCACCACGTTAGTGGCTGAACTGCAAGCTAAAGAAGTGATTTAACAGGGAGCCTGAACATGAGCCAATTATCCGTTTTAGTCGTTGTTGAGCACGATAACCAAACCATTAAATCTTCAACCTATAACAGCATAACGGCGGCACGCGAAATCATTGCACAGGGCGGAAGCCTGCATGTGCTGGTGGCGGGAAGCCAAGTGGCTGCGGTGGCACAATCCGCGGCATCTATTCTCGGGGTCGAAAAGGTCATCACCGTCGATGCCGAACCGCTCAAAAATGCGCTGGCGGAATCCATGACGAGCGCGGTGGTTGCCGTGGCGCAGGGCTATAGCCACATTATCTTCCCAGCGACCACATTTGGTAAAAATATTGCCCCTCGCGTTGCCGCTACGCTGGGTGTTTCTCAGATTTCGGATATTACCCAAGTGGTGGATGCACAAACATTTGTCCGCCCAATTTATGCCGGAAATGCGCTGGCAACGGTGCAAAACAATGGTAATCAAGTGGTGATCACCGTACGTAGCTCAGCATTTTCAGGGGCGACTGCAACCCAATCACCGGTGGTGATAGAACCCGTTTCTGTTACGCAGTTAACTCAACTTTCGGAGCTGACTAGCCAGTCATTAACTCAGATGAGCCGTGCGGAATTAAGTTCTGCCAAAGTGGTGATTTCGGGAGGGCGTGGTTTAAGTTCCGGTGATAATTTTGCCTTACTGGAAACCATCGCCGACAAATTAGGGGCTGCGGTGGGGGCATCTCGCGCGGCAGTGGATGCAGGGTATGTGCCAAATGATTACCAAGTAGGACAAACAGGCAAGATCGTCGCGCCAGATCTGTATATTGCGGTTGGGATCTCCGGTGCCATTCAGCATATTGCGGGGATGAAAGAGAGCAAAGTGATCGTCGCAATTAACAGCGATCCTGAAGCACCTATTTTCCAAGTGGCTGACTACGGCATTGTGGGGGATCTGTTTGAGATCTTACCTGAATTCGATAAAGCGCTGGCGTAGGAGAGAGCAAAATGACTATCGACAATAGTGCGAATGTTTCGGCGTCTTGTGCGCGAGAATCCATGGAGTTTGATGTCCTGATTGTCGGTGGTGGGCCCGCAGGATTATCGGCGGCAATTCGCATTAAACAACTCTCGTTACAAACAGACCGGGAGCTCAGCGTTTGCTTAATTGATAAAGGCGCCGAAGTCGGGGCGCATATTTTATCGGGTGCAGTGATCGATCCCCGTGGACTGAATGAGTTATTACCCGACTGGCAGCAAACCGTTTCGGCCTCACTTACTGCCGTCAGTGAAGATCGTTTTTTATGGCTCAAAGAAAATAAAACCAGCAAGTTGCCATTATCTTTGTTACCTACTTGCCTGAAAAACCACGGTAATGTGATTGGCAGCCTTGGGCAAGTCAGCGCAGCACTTGCAGTAGAAGCGGAGCAACTTGGTGTTGATATTTTCCCAGGGTTTGCGGCTACCGAAATCCTTTTTGATGATGCGGAGCAGGTTATTGGCGTCACCACGGGCGATATGGGGCTAGACAAACAGGGCAATCCGACGGCCATGTATCAAGCGGGTATGAACCTGTTAGCCAAAATGACTTTTTTTGCGGAAGGATGCCGAGGGCAGCTGGGGAAACAGTTAATTGCCCACTTCGATTTAGCGGCAAACCGCGGTAAACAGACTTATGGACTGGGCCTCAAAGAAATTTGGCAAATTCCCAAAGAGCAGCATCAAGCGGGGCTAGTGGTGCATTCAATCGGCTGGCCGCTGGATAACCAAACCTATGGGGGCGGGTTCGCTTACCACTATGGGGAAAACTTGGTCGCTGTAGGGCTGGTGGTGGGGCTAAATTATGAAAATCCCTATTTATCCCCATTTGATGAATTCCAGCGTTTGAAAACTCATCCTGCCTTCAGTGCTTTTTTGCAAGGGGGTGAGCGGGTGAGTTATGGGGCGCGTACTATGGTGGCTGGGGGGTTACCCGCATTACCAGAGTTAAGCTTCCCCGGCGGTGCCTTAATTGGAGATGATGCAGGCTTTTTAAATGCTGCGCGCATTAAAGGTAGTCACTGCGCGGTGAAAAGCGGCATGTTAGCGGCGGAGGCTTTATTTGAATCGTTCGCCGAGGATGTCGTCGATTACGCGGAATTTACCCGCCAATTTCAGCAAAAATTCGAACAAAGCTGGTTGTATAACGAGCTTTATCAGACCCGTAATTTCAAGCCGTATATGAAAAAAGGGTTAGTGATGGGGTCATTGATGTTCGGCGCAGAGCAATGGCTATTTAAGGGGCGTAGCCCTTGGACGCTGAAGCTCAAACTGGATGACCACCAAGGGCTTAGACCTGCCAGTGAATTTCAGCCGATCCACTACCCAAAACCGGATGGCAAGTTGTCATTTGATAAACCTTCCTCGGTGTTTTTATCCAATACAAACCATGCGGAAGAGCAGCCTTGTCACTTACGTTTAAAAGATAATGAAATTCCTATTCGCGTGAATTTATCCACTTATGCTTCACCGGAAACGCGATATTGCCCTGCGGGGGTATACGAAATAGTGAGTGAGCAGATGCAGGAGAAACTGCAAATAAATGCACAGAACTGCCTGCATTGCAAAGCGTGTGATATTAAAGATCCTCTGCAAAATATTACGTGGACAGCACCTCAAGGGGGAGAAGGACCTATTTATCAAGGCATGTAGTTTATTGTGACGATATCGTTTGTTGTGATGTTGATGTGTTGATACCTGACGTAATGTCTGTGATGTGGAGATTCTCGAACGGTATTTTAGTTGTTTATCAGTCGTTTTGGGGCCAGAGTGCCCCATTTTTTATGCTTGTTTTATCTGATAACAGCTTTATTTGATGACAGCTTAGCGCTGAAGATTAATTTTCAATGCGGGAATGTAATTTCAATTTATAGCGTGAGCCTGCGCTGATCATATTGACATAGCTGATCAACGTGCTGCCTGTCCATGTGCGACGGCTTAGTTGCAAACAAGGGGCATGTTCTTTGATGGATAAGGCTTGAGCGATAGGCTTATTGGCTAAAATTGCTTCAATGGTGTGCTCCATTTCACTGACTGGGAAATGGCGCTGTAAATAGCCGCTTGGGGTTTCACTATTGCCAAAATGCTGCTGAACAAATTCAGGGGCAATTCCATGATTTACATAGCGTTCTTCTAGCATCAGGGGAATGTCATTTTCAAAATGCAGCATTTTGCAGTAGCCAATATCGCTGCCTTCTGTGACACCAAGTTGTAGGGCAATTTCTGCGGTGGCAGGGATGATTTTTAGCTGTAACTGGTGGCCTGCATATTTATTCCCACTAACTGAAATTTCATCAAAAATATCAAAGGCTTTAGTGACAGGAAGCTCATGCTTTTGAGTGGCGACAAACGTCCCTTTTCCTGCAATCCGATTTAAGATGCCTTTTTGACTGAGTTCAGAAATCGCTTTATTTACCGTCATACGGCTAACATTAAACTGGGCACATAACTCAAGTTCAGTGGGGATCTGAGTCTCAGGTTTGAAAATCCCTAAATCAATACTCCGCAGAATGTAAGATTGAATTTGCTTGTAGGCCGGTTTTGATGTCATCGCGTTTATTCAAATTTGTGGTTAACGGTAGGGATAAAATAACGGTTTCTTGGGAATGTAATGTATTCAAAATAACTCATCTGCGCCAGTCTAGCAGTAATTATTTCCTTTACTAGAGCCTGGTTGCATTTTAAGAGTAAAACAGGCATTTATCAGCTTTTAACTGATATAGCTTTGAATCTGTAATTATCTGAATTGTTCTATTATAGGGTAAGTTTAACTAGGGTAATATACCTTTATTTATTATCATAATGTT
>NZ_JAERJY010000128.1:0-10367 GCF_018257375.1 Providencia sp. JGM181
AGATAAACCAAAAAATCCCTATCGTTACTTTTTGAAACACAATTCCCTGCTTCTATTCCTTCTTTCAAAATATATTTATCACTTTTCTTAAAAAGAAATCTATTCAAAACTATTTTTGCTAATTAATTAGCATCAGGCTTATCAATATACTTAATTAGTGGTATTTATTACTCAAACGCCCATTCTTTATAAATTATTATCTTTTTTTAATAATCATCTTCTAACTTCTGGTTGTCTTCTAACTGTCTTCTAACTTCGAGTTGCCTTCTAACTAGTTTTTGCTGTGGCAAGGCGGTAAGCATCAGTTAGCCTGGGGAGCATACATAAGTATGTGACTCAGGTAACTTATGCGAAACCAACACAGCCACAGTGAAAACTAGGACGAAGACAAGCGTCGCCATAAAGTTGTCCGACTGATACCGAGAAACTCCGCCACCGCCTTACGATCCCCATTAAACCTTGCCATCACTTCCTCTAGCGTCTCGGTTCCTTCCTGCGTCTTTGCCGGATTTACCTCTGTTCGCCTTTCTGGCGATAGCATCTTGAGCATGTCTGGATTGATGCTTTTATCCGCATAGGCACTGCAATAGAGCGCGACACGCTCCATTAAGTTACGTAATTCTCGTACATTGCCTGGCCATGAATAGGAGAGAAAAAAGTCTCGACAACTGAGAAGTTGCTTAACTCTAAAGGCTGGAAGAGGCAGTTGTAATCCGGCAAAAGCAAGTTTCAATAATCGTTCTGCAAGCGTGAAAATATCCTCATTACGCTCTGATAGTGCGGGAACTTTCATACGAAGAACACCTAGGCGATAGAAAAGATCGCCACGGAATTTGCCTTGCGCTACCCATGCATCAAGGTCGCAGTGGGTCGCACAGATAACACGAACGTTAACCTGTAGCGGTCGATATCCTCCTACTCGTACCACAGAACGCTCTTCTAACACACGCAATAACCGAGTTTGTAACGCTATTGGCATCTCGCCGATTTCATCAAGAAAAAGGGTTCCCCCATTCGCTAGTTCAAACAACCCTGCTCGACCGCCTCTGCGCGAGCCAGTAAATGCGCCTTCTTCGTAACCAAACAATTCCGCTTCCAGTAATGTTTCAGGAATGGCACCACAGTTGACGGCCACAAATGGCATTTGCTGTTTACTGCGTTTTTGCTGATTAAACAAACTATATTCGTGATGAATAGCTTGGGCCACCATCTCTTTCCCCGTGCCACTTTCACCTTGTATTAACACCGTAGCATCTGAACGGGCATACAACATAATGGTTTGCCTAACTCGCTCCATCGCGGGCGACAAGCCAATCAGGTCATTAATTGTGTGTCTAACTTTTGCTGTATTCTGCTGAGGGTAACGTGATTGCTCAGTCACATGGCGATGGGACATTCTGCTAAGTTCGATAGCATCAGAAAAGGCTTGTCGAATGGTCTGTGTCGAATAGATAAAAATCCCTGTCATACCCATTTCTTCAGCAAGATCTGTAATTAATCCCGCTCCCACAATGACGTTTACCCCCATGGCTTTTAGTGCTTTTAGTTGGGCTCGAGCATCTTCGGCAGTGACATAACTGCGCTGTTCAATCTGTAATCCAAAATTATGTTGAAACTGCTCTAACGCAGGGATAATTTTTTGATAACTAATAATGCCGACTTTATCGCTAATTTCTCGCGCTTTCGCTAATGCTTGCATCACATCAAAGCCGTTAATATTTACAATAATAACGGGAACCGAAACATGACTTTTTAAATAAGCCCCATTAGAGCCTGCGCTGATAATCGCGTCACAGTGTCCTTCTTTTAAACGGCGCCGAACTTCTTCTGCGGCTTGCTCGAAACCAATATTCAGTGGGGTGATGTCAGCTTGAGCACTAAATTCAGGACTAATATCACGAAACAACGTGTAAAGACGAGATACTGACACCGTCCAAATAATGGGCTTATCCATTGTTCTCCTCCACTGGGTTTACTCTACGCTGGGTTTGCTTCGCGCTGTGATGTTTCACCTTTGTTTCATGAAACAATATATCTATTCAATGAAACGCGCTAACCAATTGGTTAAAAAATGGCTTTCTTGTCACATAAAAATAAAAGCTTTTATCTTATTGATATTTAAAACTTAATAATAACTTCACTCTTTCCTTCTGAACTGGCACGTCAATTGCTATCAACTATATTTAGTAAAAGTCATTTACAAGTGATTAACCAACCCCGAGGTGTTTATGTCTAGCCGTTCCGCAGGTCAAAAATTTCGAGATGCCGTTAACAGCGAATCCCCTCTTCAATTGGTCGGTACTATCAATGCAAACCATGCTCTTCTTGCTCAACAAGCTGGCTATAAAGCTATTTACTTGTCTGGTGGCGGCGTTGCCGCTGGTTCATTAGGGATCCCAGATTTAGGTATTTCTACACTGGATGATGTGCTGATTGATATTCGCCGCATTACTGATGTCTGTGATTTGCCGTTAATGGTGGATGCGGATATTGGCTTTGGTCCTTCCGCATTTAACGTAGCCCGTACCGTCAAATCGATGGCGAAAGCGGGTGCTGCTGGGCTGCACTTGGAAGACCAAGTTGGCGCGAAACGTTGTGGTCATCGCCCTAATAAAGAAATTGTGTCCACTCAAGAGATGGTTGACCGAATCAAAGCTGCTGTCGATGCAAGAACAGATGAAAATTTTGTCATCATGGCACGCACTGATGCGCTGGCCGTTGAAGGGCTTGAGGCAGCTTTAGAGCGAGCAAGTGCTTACATCAAGGCGGGTGCCGATATGCTGTTTCCCGAAGCGATTACTGAGTTAGGGATGTATCAGCAGTTTACTCGCCATACGCAAGTGCCTGTATTAGCTAACTTAACTGAATTTGGTCAAACTCCGCTGTTTACTTTAGATGAGTTACGAAGTGTCGGCATTGCCATCGCCTTGTACCCACTTTCCGCTTTTCGCGCCATGAATAAAGCTGCTGAGCAGGTATATACCACTTTACGCCAGCAAGGCACCCAGAAAAATGTCGTGTCACTTATGCAGACCCGTGAAGAGCTCTATAAATCCATTAATTACTATCAGTATGAAGAAAAGCTGGATGCGTTATTTTCACAGAATAAAAAACGCTGATTCCTTTTCTTGCAACACATAAACCGTGAATCGAGCAAGTTGTAATCTCTTCTGCCCCCTACAAGGAATCAATGATGAATGAGCAACTTAAAAGTACTGGGTTCAAACCCAAAAAATCAGTCGCCTTATCAGGTGTAACTGCCGGCAATACTGCACTTTGTACCGTGGGTCGAAATGGTAATGACCTCCACTATCGGGGCTATGATATCCACGATTTAGCCACTCAGTGTGAATATGAAGAAGTCGCCTATTTACTTATCCACGATAAACTCCCTAACCGCACTGAATTGTCAGCGTACAAAGAAAAACTTAAACCTCTAAGGGGTTTGCCGACAAATGTAAAGCAAACATTAGAGTCCATCCCTGCCAATACGCATCCGATGGATGTCATTCGCACTGGCGTTTCGATGATGGGCTGTGTATTACCAGAAAAAGATGTGCATACCGTCGCTGGCGCTAAAGATATTGCCGACCGATTACTTGCATCTCTGGGTTCCATTTTGCTGTATTGGTACCACTTTAGCCACCATGGCCGCCGTATTGAAACCATGACTGATGATGACTCCATTGGCGCCCATTTTTTGCATCTGTTACACGGTAAAAAACCGTCTGCTCAGTGGGAAAAATTCATGCATATTGCCTCTATTTTATATGCAGAACATGAGTTTAACGCCTCAACATTTGCAGCTCGTGTGATTGCTGGAACGGGTACTGATTTTTACTCAGCAATTACAGGTGCCATTGCGGCGTTAAGGGGACCGAAGCATGGTGGCGCCAATGAAGTTTCATTAGAAATTCAGCAACGCTATGCCTCTATTGAGGAGGCTGAACAAGACATCGTGGCTCGAGTTAAAAACTCAGAAGTTATTATCGGCTTTGGTCACCCTGTTTACACCTTAGCTGATCCCCGCCATCCAATCATCAAATCCGTCGCCTTACAGCTTTCAGAACAAAGTATGAATCGGCATTTGTATACCATTGCAGATCATATTGAATCCGTTATGAAACGTGAAAAAAACATGTTTCCTAATCTCGATTGGTTCTCTGCGGTGGTTTATCACTTAATGGGCGTTCCTACGGCGATGTACACCCCATTATTTGCCATCGCACGGATTGCCGGATGGTCGGCTCATGTGATTGAACAACGCCAAGATAATAAAATCATTCGTCCTTCAGCAAACTACACGGGTCCAGAAAACAAACTCTTTGTTCCCATTGAACAGCGCTAATTAAGGTAAAAATAATGACCATGCAAAATCAAACGGCTCCACATGTTCGATTTGATAAAGTGATGACGGACATTGTCGATTATGTTATTGATTTTCCCATCACTTCAACGTTGGCTTACGATACCGCCTATTACTGTTTACTGGACACACTAGGCTGTGGAATGGAATCACTTGAATATCCGGCTTGCAAAAAGTTATTAGGCCCTATCGTCCCTGGTACACACGTCCCAAATGGCACAAAAGTTCCCGGAACACAATTTCAATTAGACCCTGTTCAAGCGGCATTTAATATTGGAACCTTATGCCGCTGGTTAGACTTCAACGACACTTGGCTAGCCGCGGAATGGGGACACCCTTCCGATAACCTAGGTGGTATTTTAGCCACCGCGGATTGGCTTTCTCGTGAAAATCTCGCTAGAGGCAAAAAGCCGTTAGTGATCCGAGATGTCCTCACAGCCATGATCAAAGCTCATGAAATTCAAGGCTGTATCGCTCTCGAAAACGCGTTTAATAAAGTCGGTCTTGACCATGTCATTCTGGTCAAAGTGGCATCAACCGCCGTCGTGGCTCAAATGCTAGGACTCTCTCGTGAGCAAATTCTCAATGCTGTTTCCCTTGCATGGGTTGATGGTCATAGCTTACGTACCTATCGACACACTCCGAACACAGGCTCCCGCAAGTCATGGGCAGCAGGTGATGCCACCTCGCGCGCAGTTCGCTTGGCACTCATGGCGCAAAAAGGAGAAATGGGCTATCCAACTGCATTAACTGCCAAAACATGGGGCTTTTACGACTCTCTGTTCCGTGGTCAGCCGTTTAAATTCCAGCGACCTTATGGCTCTTATGTAATGGAAAATGTATTGTTCAAAATTTCTTTTCCGGCAGAGTTTCACGCTCAAACCGCAGTTGAAGCCGCTTTACAATTGCATGAGCAACTTAGTTCAATGGGAAAAACCGCTGACGATATCGAGTCTATATCAATTCGTACCCATGAAGCTTGTGTGCGCATTATTGATAAACAAGGACCATTACAGAACCCGGCAGACCGCGATCATTGCATTCAATATATGGTAGCAATTCCGCTTATTTTTGGTCGCCTTACCGCATCTGACTATGAGGATAGTATCGCTCAAGATAGCCGAATTGATGCACTACGTGCCAAAATGCATTGTCATGAAGACCCTGAGTTTACACAGGATTATCATGATCCTGACAAGCGCTCTATCACCAACGGTCTGACTATCACATTAAAAGATGGGCAAGCCTTGAGTGAAGTCGTTATCGAATACCCTGTTGGTCACAAACGCCGCCGTCCAGAAGGTATGCCTCTATTACTTAAAAAGTTCAGAACCAACTTAGCGCGTCAATTCCCAGAAGCTCAACAACTGAGAATTTTATCTGCATCATTGGACAAGCCATTGTTTGAGAATATGCCTGTTAATGAATTTCTCGATTTATGGGTGATTTAGTTTTGTTATTTTTTTGATTTACAGACAGTCAAAGGCTCCGCTCCATCGAATACCGTTGACTGTCTGCTCATCACAAATACCCCGGTTTATGGCATTTGTGGCACAAGTGTAGAAATATCATCTTGTTCCGCTGGTACTAATGACGCCATCACTTCTTCCCTTAACTTTTCTACCTCTTCATCAATTTCTTGACGCATTTCTGGTGAACATTTTTCTAGTAACTCGCTTAACGTACCCATAATCCCTCCGGTTTCACTAAGTGAGATGCATATTCCGCATCTGCTGATTTAATCAACTTGATATAAAATTGACTCTCGTCACAACCCTTTTTATTACCTGCACATAACACAATTCCACAACTTCTTGGATCAAACGCAAAACAAACTCGAATGGGTACCCCCGAAACTTGGATCCTGAGTTCTTTCATATGAATAAATTTAGAAAGTTTTAATCTATCCGCATAAGGGCGCCCTAAATGAGGTCCATATTCAGAAAGAATCAAAAGCATCGAAAGTACTTTCTTTTTTACTTGATAGTTTTGAATCTCTAACCAATCGTCAAACAAAATCCTCGTTCTTATCGTCCATGTCAACAAATTAAACCTCCTTACTTTGAGAAAAAAACTCAACTCTCTGGTTATTAAGAAAAACTCATTTTCTAAAAAAACAGAAATCAAATAACCGATTAAATACGGGGTATTGCTGTTATAACGAAAAAATTAAGTAGATTAAATAAAAAAAGAAACTCGATAAAATGAATGGAATGCGCTTCGCAGAAATCGCGACAAGAATAAAACAGGCGAAATAATACCAAAGTAAATTATTAAATTTTATTTTCTTATTTTGATTATGATAAAAACAAAAAAGCCCCAGTTTACTCAACTAGGGCTTCAAATATGTCAGTCTAGGAATTTACTTTAGCAATCTCGCTCTCACTGATTTGCCTTTGATTTTACCTTGCTGTAATTGCTTCCACGCTTTGTTCGCCACTGATTTTTTAATAGCGACATAGGCATGCATGGGGTGAATCGCAATTTTACCAATATCATCCCCTTCTAGACCAACCTCTCCAGTTAATGCGCCCAAAATATCCCCAGGACGTATTTTGGCTTTTTTACCGCCATCTAGGCATAAGGTCGCCCATTGTGCTTCTAATGGCGTAATGCGCAATCCTGTCGGCTCTGGCAGCCAATTCAACTTCATGTTAAGCATCTCTTCGAGCACGTTTGCGCGTTGAGCTTCTTCTGGTGAGCATAGGCTTATTGCTAAGCCGCTTTGTCCTGCACGAGCGGTACGACCAATGCGGTGCACATGCACTTCAGGATCCCAAGACAGCTCAAAGTTAATCACCATTTCCAGTGCTTTAATGTCTAAACCTCGAGACGCCACATCCGTCGCGACCAAGACTCGGCTACTACCATTTGCAAATTGGACTAAGGTTTGGTCGCGATCGCGCTGTTCCATATCACCATGTAAGACAAGAACACTTTGACGGCTATCCATTAAAGCATCATAGACAGCCTGGCAATCCTTTTTCGTGTTACAGAACACAACACAAGAAGCCGGTTGTTCACGGCTTAGCAGCTTTTGCAGTAAGTCAATTTTGTCATGTCGAGACACTTCATAAAACTGCTGCTCCACGTCAGGTAATTCGTTAACAGAATTAATTTCAATGGTTTGTGGATTATTTTGGATGCGTCGGCTAATTGCTGCAATGCTATCCGGCCATGTTGCTGAGAATAAAAGTGTTTGCCTATCTTCTGGCGCGAAAGAGATTACTGCGTCAATATCATCTGCAAACCCCATATCTAACATGCGGTCAGCTTCATCAAGTACCAGTGTCTGTAAATGATCTAAGCGCACCGTTTCTTTATGTAAGTGGTCAAGCAAACGCCCTGGTGTTGCCACCAAAATATGCGCTGCATGTACTAAAGAATCGCGCTGAACACTAAAAGGGACACCGCCACATAAAGTTAAAATTTTGAGATTAGGAATATAACGCGCTAAACGGCGTAATTCATTCGCGACTTGATCCGCTAATTCTCTTGTTGGGCATAAAACGAGGGATTGGGTATTAAAGTTTTTTGCATCAATACGTTGTAATAGCCCTAGACCAAAAGCAGCTGTTTTTCCACTCCCTGTCTTTGCTTGGGCTCGCACATCTTTGCCAGCAAGGATAGCGGGTAATGCCGCTTCTTGAATTGGGGTCATGGTTAAAAAGCCCAATTCATTAAGATTGGAGAGTTGCTCCGCAGGAAGCGCATTTAGTTCAGCAAATGAAGTCACAGTTAACATTCCGAATAAAATAAAAGAGATCATCACGAGGGTCATAGCCCCTCGCACATGATACTAGAAAATAAATTGATAGCGAGTTTGACTGGTATAAATGTGATTAGCTTTGGCAATGATAGGGTTTGTGCCATCTGATTCTGCATGCCCTAAACCATCAAATGGGGATTGCGGAGCCAACACTATTCCAGAAAATGGCGTATAGGTTTTGCTTTTACCTAAAACGGAGACTAAATGGTTCCCCGTATACAGATGGATTGCAGGAGATGTACTCATCATATTCATTTGCACATCACCATTGGGAGAGCCCAGTGTCGCCACAATTTGTCGATTATCGACCACTAACTCATCAAACACAAATGTATGATCGTATCCACCTACCGCTTGTTGCTCTTCATCTTGTAAAAAGTCACAACCAATGCGTTTCTTTTGCCTAAAGTCGAAATAGGTGTCAGTGACTTCACGCCACTCTCCCGTTGGGAGCCCTTCACTATCCTGAGGCAAGAAATACGCAGCCTGCATTTGGAGATCATGCTCAAATGCAGTGCGATCAGACTGTTCACCCGCAAGATTAAAATAGGTGTAATTAGTCAGGTTAACCGGACAATCTTGGTTACATTGATATCGGTAGTTAATGACCACTTGGTTATCATCAGTGAGCTCATAATGCACTTCAACTTTTAATTCCCCCGGAAAACCTTGGTCACCATCAGAAGATACAAGGGTAAAAATCGCTTGCTGCTGGTCAGGCTGAGCGATTGACCACACTCGATAACTGAAGTTATCACGCCCACCATGCAAACAATGTGCACCTTGATTATGTGCAAGTTGATACTTACGACCTTCAAGATCAAAAGTGGAATTTGCAATGCGATTTGCGACTCGTCCTACCGTTGCGCCAAAATAGACTCGCTGCTCCATTTGAGCGGCCATATTCGGTGATCCTAAAATGATATCGCGTTTACCACTCGCCAACGGTAATATACAACTCACCCAGCTGGCGCCTAAACTACTCAAAATAATTTTCATTCCCTGTTTATTTGTGAGTGCTACGACCTTCGGTGTGCGCAGAGTGTGACGTTGTTGCTTGGTAAACTGCATTTTTCCCTAATATTCCTTATATTTCCACTTATCGTGTAACCAACATAATTTAACAATAATAAAACGAATTCTCGATGACGTAAAAAGAAAAAAGCTGAGCGCATAATACGTCAGCTTTTTCAAAAATACTTAATGATTAAATAAGAATTAATGCAAACAATCTTTATCATAAGGGTCTAAGTGGGTCATAACATCCAGTACTTGTGGGTTTTTCATTAATTGTTTCCTTACGTTTACCGCTATATCATGCCCTTCTAGAATTGTCATTTGACCATCTAACTCTAAATGAACATCCACAAGGAAAAAGTCGCCAGATTTGCGTGTCTTCAAATCGTGGAATCCTTTAACTCCCGGAATACCTCGAAGAACATCGCTCAATTGTTCAAGCGTTTCTTCATCAGCCCCTTTATCCATTAAGTCTTGCATAGATTGATAAGTGAATTTGAATCCCATTCGGAAGACAAATGTCCCCACAATTAAAGCAGCAATAGGGTCAAGAATGCGGATACCGCATAAACTACCAATAATCCCGATAGCGACGACTAATGAAGAGGCTGCATCAGAACGCGCATGCCAAGCATTCGCCACTAACATGCTAGAATTAACTTTATTTGCTACATGCAGCATGTAGCGGAATAAGCCTTCTTTCGCAACCAAAGCCGTTAATGCAGCGACTAATGCAATCGTATGAACTTCTGGGATTAAATCTGGGTTAATCATTTTTTCGACCGCAGACCACCCCATTCCCACACCCACGATCAACAAAATAATCCCTAAAATAAGGGATGCACCATTTTCATAACGGAAATGACCATATGGGTGATCGGCATCTGGCTTCTTATGGCTTTTTTTATTCGCAATAAGGACAACAAAGTCTGCAACTAAATCCGAAAGTGTATGAATACCATCAGCAATTAAGCCTGATGAGTGGGAAAATATCCCAACAATAATTTGCCAAATAGACAACAGGGTATTCACCGCCACACTGATCAAAGTGCTTTTTTTTGCGGCTTTAAATTTCTCTTGTTGTAATTCGAATTCATTTTTCCCGGAAGCTGGGATTTCATGTTTATGCATAGTTTATTTTCTTAATGAAAAACAAAACAATTATCATTTAAATGTAGTTTATTTTCAATGACTTAATCAGGCTCAATGATATTC
>NZ_JAERJY010000129.1:0-10359 GCF_018257375.1 Providencia sp. JGM181
GCCCACAAATTGAAAATGATTTTATGAGAATGAGTTTTATTTACAAATAGCGAATTTATAATTCAATTAAAAATCATTGTATTAGAATGATAATTTTTCTTTTTATTTTTCAATCAACTATAAAACAACCCTCCCTCTACAAATGTTAATCATCGCTGTAATGGGTTATTTTAAGTTTGGTTTTTATTTATATTTCCAATTTTTTAAGAGTAATTACAGAATTGAAATGCATTAAATAGTGTCATTAATGCCAAAGTGCAGTGTTATTTTTAGATTAGTGCAAAATAATAATCTTTATTATTTAAAGAAGAATAAATATTGAATATTGGCGGGATTAAAATAAAACTTATTGAAATGAGTAACAAATTACCCAAGAAAAAAAGTGTTTTGGAAATGGTATAAAGGCACAAAATTATCGCTATTTTGTGCCTTTATCATAATTACGCTTGGCTAAGTAATTGGGTTAATGGGGCTTCTAGTAACCGGCCTCGCCAACCAGCAAGCAGTTCAGGCTGACATGATTTCTCTTTTAGCCCCCAATGCACCGCTAATAACTGGTTAATTTGTCGACGAGATGCCAATAACTCTGGGTTGAATTTTTCATTCTCGGCGATTTCTTTCACCACCCCTTTGATCTCTTTAAAAATGCTTTTGTATTGGCTCTGTTCAGTAATATTAGCAACAGGCGCCGGATACTGGCTGGCATCCAGTTTCTTCGCGTCTTCGACAATACTTAACAAGCGGCGACCATGGCAGCGAATTTCTTGCCCAGATAAACCAAGGGCATCCAACTCACCTAAAGAGCTCGGTAAATAACGCGCAATTTTCCACAGATTTTCTTCTTTAACCACGAAATTGATCGCCATATCCCGCGCTTTGGCTTGATCCAAACGCCATGCCGCCAGCAACTGTAAGCAAGCAAGTTGCTCATCGCGTAATTGCCATGCATTCGTGATATTTAAGTAGGCTTTTTCAGGTTTAACTGTTTTTTGACGGCGAGCAACCACACGCTGACACTCGTCTTGGGCATCGGCCAAATAGCCAGCTTCCGTCACTTTTTCCATCAAAATTTTAGCCAGCGGCAGTAAATAAAGTACATCCGCCATCGCATAGTCACACTGCTTCGAACTTAAAGGACGCGCGAGCCAGTCTGTTCGAGATTCGCTTTTATCTAACTCAACTCCCAAATGTTCCGCCACTAACGTAGCGAAGCCGCAAGAAATGGGATAACCCAAAAATGCCGCTACGATTTGGGTATCTATCATCGGCTCTGGCACACAACCAAAATCATGCATAAACACTTCTAAGTCTTCACTGCCTGCATGTAAAAATTTCAATTGGTTTGGATTGGTTAACAGCGCCTTAAATGGGCTAAAATCCGTCATTAATAGCGGATCAATCAGTGAAACCTGTTTTCCATCATACAACTGCAATAAGCCCAGCTGTGGGTAATAGGTTCTAGTGCGAACAAACTCAGTATCTAATGCTAACCATGGCGCATCACTGGCCTCTTGGCAGATTTGGGCTAATTCGCTATCTGTTGTGACTAAACGGTAATTCAAAACAAGTTTCTCTTTATTATAATTTGGTTAAATGTATCTGATTGACACAGTAACGCCGGTAAAAACCGGCGTTACACACATTGCTTTTGTTAATTCATCGCCTACTCGCTATGACGGCGATTTTTCTCGTGTTTGCTGCTCTTCGGCTCGTAATTCTTTTCGTAGAATTTTTCCTACATTAGATTTCGGCAGCTCATCACGAAACTCAAAAATTTTCGGTACTTTATACGCAGTTAATGAACGACGGCAGAATGTTTTTAGATCTGCTGCGGTCAGTGCTGAATTTTTGGTGACCACAAAAACCTTCACCGCCTCTCCAGTACTTTCGCTTGGTACCCCAATTGCAGCACATTCGATAACATCAGGATGCATGGAAATGACATCTTCGATTTCATTCGGGTAGACATTAAAACCAGAGACAATAATCATATCTTTTTTGCGATCAACAATACGAATATAGCCTTCGTCATCTATTTCTGCGATATCGCCAGTCGCTAACCAACCATTGATAAGCACTTCACTGGTCGAATCGGGACGATTCCAATAGCCTTTCATCACCTGCGGACCTTTTACCCACATTTCCCCAGGAGTACCATGAGGAACTTCATGCCCATCATCATCTAAAAATTTCACATCGGTTGATGGAACAGGTATCCCGATACTACCACTATAAGCTGTTAAATTATATGGGTTACCAGAAACTAATGGCGAACATTCCGTTAAGCCATAACCTTCGAGTAAATGCCGTCCAGTCAGCGCTTGCCACTTCTGAGCAACCGCTTTATGGACAGGCATTCCGCCTCCAACAGACAGCCTTAAACGAGAAAAATCAAGCTTCTGAAACTCCGGGTTTTGCAACCATGCATTAAAGAGCGTGTTAACACCCGTGATCGAGGTAAAGGGATAGCGGGATAATTGTTTCACCGTATCTGGCACATCTCGCGGGTTGGTGATAAGCAGATTCACGCCACCCACACTGATAAACAATAAGCAGTTTACGGTCAGCGCAAAGACGTGATAAAGCGGCAGTGCCGTTACCACATATTCATGCCCAAAATGTAAAACAGGACCATACGCAGCTTTAGCTTGGGCGATATTCGCAAGCATATTACGATGCGTTAACATCGCACCTTTGGCTACCCCAGTCGTACCACCGGTATATTGTAAGAATGCTAAATCTTCGCCAATAATATTCGGCTTGATATATTGCATTCGATAGCCTTGATGCATAGCGCGACGAAACGAAATGGCATCCGGTAAATTGTATTTTGGAACCAACCGTTTTACATATTTCACCACAAAATCCACAATTGTGGCTTTCGGGCGCGGTAGCTGATCCCCTAAGCGGGTTAAAATAACGTGTTTAACTTTGGTATTAAAAACGATTTTTTCTAATGTATGTGCAAAGTTAGAAACGATGACAATCGCTGTTGTCCCACTATCATTTAACTGATGCTCTAACTCTCGCGGGGTATACAGTGGGTTAACATTAACCGCTACCATACCCGCACGCAAAATCCCAAACAGCGCTATAGGATACTGCAGCAAATTTGGCATCATTAACGCAACTCGATCACCTTTTTTAAGACCCAATCCATTTTGTAGGTATGCGGCAAATGCGCGGCTTCTCTCTTCAAGTTTACGGTAGGTCATCACTGCGCCCATATTAATGAACGCTGGCTGATCCGCATATTGAGAAACGGCGTTTTCAAGTAACTCTGCTAATGACGCGAAGTCATCAGGACTTATTTCTTCAGGTACATCAGCAGGATAGTTTTTTAGCCAGATTTTTTCCAAAATGTTACTCCTGAATTTAGTGAGTTATTATTTTACACAACCCTTTAACAAATTATTAACTCATTGTACCAGTTTGAAAATTAGACAATGTTAAGGTTGAGAGCTATATCACTAAATAAATTTCATTCCTTCGAGATAAAAATAAGGCGGTCAATGCCGCCCTATCAACTTATGATTAATTCACCAGAACTTTAGTCTGCTTATAACCTGTAATTATACACTGTTGGCAGGAATTTTTGGAGAATTAAGCGATTAATAGTCCACTCATGCTCAGTATTTTTATAAAAAAAATCCTAGCTTAACTAGGATTTTTAGCAGAATAATACTATTGCTTAATCTTCCGTTAAATACGTCTGTACTTGAGCCGGCCCCACTGGATACCCATAGCCCCATCCCCAAGGATGATTATAGTAATATGGGGAACCATAATACCCGTACCCCCATGGACCCGCAGGCGGTGGCATCATCACGCTTTGTGCAATGCTCCAACGTTGGAAGCCTGTGACATTCATTGTCACATATTGATAAGGTACCTCTCCGATTTTCCCTGCTTGTTCTCCAGTTATGTTACCCACAACAGTGACATAGCGGTTTTTAAAATCGTTTGGCTCAACAAACCCGTTAATATAAGCGTAGATTCGACCAAGCGATGCAGAGTTTAATTCAGGCGCAGCGTCATATTTATTTAACGTCATGACGGCTATCTCAATCCGCGTTCTTTTCGGCTCATTAAAGACAGATAACACTTTACCGCCAAAACGCGCTTCTTGACCAATATACATCTCCGGCGCATTTTGCACCGACTTAAGATTATCTGCAGGATTAGGTACTGATCCCTTAATAGACTGAGGGATAGATACACAACCTGCCAGCGCTAATATGCCCGCAAGTAATAGCGTTTTCATTGCCGAGCGGTAGCTAAATTGAATTTTCATTTACCACCTCCAATTAGCAGTCATTATAAAGTGAGATAGTACGTATTAAAACTGCTGGTATTCCTTATCACATTATATGTGCAATCCAATTTTTATTAACGCTTATTTATTCAATAATAGCTCAATTAAACACCGATTCTATATCTTAGATTAAAAAAATAGCTATCGGTTTTACCCTGATAGCTATTTTTTCATTCGACAAAAATCATGCTGATTCTATTTATTCGCGACCCGGTAATTTTTTCCAAGTCACTTCATTACGCAAATAAGTCGGTTCGACATTCTCAACCGCAGTCACTTTACCTGCTAGCCACAGCTGCTCAGCAATTGGCAGCATATCTTGCGCTGCAGGTAACGTGATTAGGCTGTCACTTAAGGACAAGCCTTCTAATAATTCAGGATAAGCAGCCCAGCCCGTTCCTGCATGACTCCATTGCCCTTCTAATTCAGTGAATTTTAATTTGAAATCAGCAGGAAGCATCACAGCTTCAGTTTCTTCACCTACCCAAACACCGCGCTCATCACGTTGATATTGCGCACAATATATTTCGGACATTCGAGCATCAATCGCCACCAACACACGGGAACTATTCGTTGTTCGATATACACCTTGTGCCAGCGTCATCAGCGAGGAAACACCAATCATGGGTAAATCGGCGCCCAAAGCTAAACCTTGAGCAATGCCCACACCAATTCGAACCCCAGTAAAACTACCCGGTCCACGCCCAAATGCTAATGCATCTAATTGATTAAGTTTAATGCCTGCTTGCGCTAACACTTCTTCTACCATCGGTAATACTTTTTGAGTATGTTCGCGAGGAGAGATCGCAAAACGCGAAATAATTTCACCGTCGCACAGTAATGCAACAGAACAAGCTTCAGTGGCTGTATCAACAGCTAGAATACGACTCGACATGCCTAAACTCCGGCAAATATTAGGTTTTTTGTTGTCGCCTTATGACGGCAACCTGAAAGATGGGCGGTATCTTAGCATAAACCGCCCACAGGATTGCATAAAATTAGTGTTTCTCAATCGCTTCCGCGCGCTTTGTTGCCAAAAATTCAATCGCTTTATTCAGATCTCGCGTACGTGGTGAAGGAGGTAAGCTTCGCAAAAACACCTCCCCATAAGGGCGAGTCACTAGCCGATTGTCACAAATCACAATCACGCCGTAATCTTTTGTATCACGGATCAAGCGTCCCACCCCTTGCTTTAATGTGATGACGGCATCGGGCAGTTGAACATCGGCAAATGGGTCTCCCCCTCGAAGTTCACAATCTTCAATCCGAGCGCGTAATAACGGGTCATCCGGTGCAGTAAACGGGAGTTTATCGATGATCACACAGGTCAGTTCATCACCCCTGACATCAACCCCTTCCCAGAAACTGCTCGTAGCCACCAAAACGGCATTTCCTGCCGCAGTAAACTGTGCCAACAATTTATTTTTACTGCTTTCCCCCTGCATAAGCACAGGCAATGTCAGCGACGCTTTAAACTCTTCAGCTAATTCCCTCATCATTAAATGAGAGGTACATAAAAAGAAGCATCGACCTCGGTTTTTTTCAATTAACGGGCGCAACATATTGGCAAGCTTTTGAGCGCTACCCCGTTGATTAGGCTCCGGTAAAAAGCGAGGCACACACAGCAAAGTTTGGCTTTCATAATCAAACGGGCTTGCGAGCAATAATGTTTTCGCAGAGCTGAGACCTAAGCGGTCAGTAAAATGGCTCAGTTTTTCGTTAACAGAAAGGGTTGCTGACGTGAACACCCAACTAGCCGGCGTACTAGCAATCATTTCACTGAATTTATCCGCGACAGTGAGTGGTGTTAAGGCTAATAAAAAGTGACGTCCGTAGCTCTCAAACCAGTAACTATAACCCGGTATGGTGACATCCTTTAAGCGGTTAAGACGGTTGCGGTAAATCGTCACGCGCTCAAAAATAGAATCCAAACTTTGGGAACGCCCTAATGACGTTTTGATGACTTCATAACAGAGTTCCAGTGCATCATCCAGTAGCGTTAACGCTCGCTGAACTTCGGATAACTTCAGTAATTCCCGTAAATTCCCTCTAAAGCTGTTTTCCCCTAAGTTAAGACGAAAATCCAGTGTGCTTTGCGTCAGTCGATCGGCACTTTTTTGCAATTGAGCTTGGTCTTTTAGTTCTGTACGATACGTCATTATCATATCGCGAGCTAAATCTAACAGTTGCCGGCTACTGAGTTGCTGACCAAAATATTGGCTTGCAATATCAGGGATTTGATGGGCTTCATCGAAAATCATCACTTCCGCTTGGGGGATCAACTCCCCAAAACCTGTATCTTTCACCACTCTGTCAGCCATAAAAAGATGGTGGTTAACGACCACTACATCGGCATCAAGAGCTTTACGACGCGCTTTGAGTACAAAGCACTCTTGGTAGCGGGGGCAATCACTGCCTAAACAGTTATCGTTGGTACTAGTAACTAACGGCCAAACGGGGCTATCTTCAGCAATATCATGGCAAGTACTGGTATCCCCCAGTTCTGATTCGATGGACCAACTGCGCAATCTAACAACCGCTGCGAGGATCTCCGGTTCAAGACTACCTCCACCGAGGGATTGCTGATCTAATCTTTCAAGACACAGATAATTTGAACGCCCTTTTAATAGCGCCGTTTTACCTGTGTAGTTCATCGCATCGATAATCGTAGGTAGGTCGCGGTGATAAAGTTGGTCTTGCAGTGCTTTCGACCCTGTAGAGACAATCACTTTTTTGCCACTTCGTAATGCAGGGACGAGATAAGCGTAGGTTTTCCCTGTTCCTGTACCCGCTTCAGCCACCAGCACATGCTGCTGCTCAATAGATTGAGTAACCGCGTCAGACATGGTGACCTGCGCAGCTCGAGGTTGGAAACCGGGAATTGTTTTTGCTAGAAAGCCATCTGCTGAAAAGTCGTTAGACACTACGAACCTATATTGCTTACTGTTGATGAGCACACTTTACCATGAGTTCAAGATGGCTGCTGAGCTAATTATCGTTTCATCAATGAACTGATTTTCATCATAGTAGCAAACTGATATCCTTGGTTAGCATTGATAATAAGGAACAATTATGACTATTGAACGCATTGACCCAGATACCCGTTGGTCTGAAGCTGTTATCCACAACAACGTGGTCTATTACACTAGCGTCCCAGAAAAACTGGATGGCGATATTATTATTCAAACCGCAGATACCTTAGCCGCTATTGATGTCATGTTAGGCCGTGTGGGTTCCGATAAAAGCAAAATCTTAGATGCGACTATCTTCCTCGCAGATAAAGCGGACTTTGCTGGCATGAACCAAGCGTGGGATGCGTGGGTTGTTGCGGGTAGCGCGCCTGTTCGTTGCACTGTTCAAGCGGCTCTGATGAAGCCTGAATATAAAGTTGAGATCAAAATCGTTGCGGCGATTGATTGACGTTATTTGATAAATATCTGAAGTTTGATTAAGACTTGAAGAAAGAGGGCTAAACGCCCTCTTTTTTACTTATTTATATTGTACTTATTTATTTTACCTATCATCACCAATGGTACGAATAACTTAACCCTGCTTGAACACCATCATGGTTATAATCCGTTTTTTGCCACCCAGCATCGGCGCGTAATGTAGAGTTTTTCGTGACATTCACATTGATACCCGCAGCCACATATGGAGTCACACTTTTCTCTGAGCCTTTGTCATAAGCATAAGCGCCAATGTACGGTACATAGCCTGTAAATGCATCACGATCACTATTTAGCTTGAATGCGCTACCCACTTTTCCATCTAACGTGACTACATCATTGATATTGTGATCCACTCGAATACCAAGGTCGATATCTGTACGTTTGTTACCCATACGTCCATATTGCGCAGCAAATTCCGCATTTTTCGCTTCAGTATACCCACTGCGATTAATATCTTTATAGGTCAATGCTACTTCTGGTAGCAATTGAGTTTGAGGAGCAACGGAAATACCGTAACCTGCACCTACACGAGCTTGATAACCTTTGATAGTCGCGTTGCCTTGCCCACCTTCCGTATTTTGTAAGGTATCACGGGTGATCACTAAGCCTTGGCTCAGGTATGATGCCGACAAATCTGCATAGAGACCTTCATTATTACGGTTTTCTTGATAGCGAATATAACCGCCCACCGCAGGATGATTGCTACCACGAGTATCATAATTGCTAGTGAGTGTTGTGTTATTGGCGAAGTTCATCGCCACACCAACAGTCCAGTTTTCTGCTGGTAAACGCAGAGTTCCATGCAAGCCAGTAGCAACACGATGGTTGCTTGATACGGTATCATATTGCGTAAATAACCCAACGCAGTAGTTGTCCTGCCCTAACTGGCAGCGACTTGAACTGAGAGTCTCTAAGCTATTTTGGTAGAGATCGAGCACTTCAAATCCACGACTTGCTGTACGAGACATTGCGCGGCTACTATTGGTGGCATCTACCGTCACAATCGTTGGTTTTGTTGGGTCTACGGGTTTTACTGGATCAACTGGCTTAGTTGGGTCTACTGGTTTCGTTGGGTCGACCGGTTTTATTGGATCAACTGGCTTCGTTGAGGCTTCCTTAATTTTCCACAAAACAGCATGGCTCTCACCACTGTCTGTGATTGAGGTTCCAGCCACGACCAAACCATCATCCGATACCGAATACGCCGTTGCGTTACCGAGGTTATCGGATTGCAGCGTTCCTAGGTTCACCATACCTGTTTCTTCAGTCCAACGGAAAGCCTGCATGTATTTATTAGAATCCGTGTATGACTCCCCCACAATCACTGAACCATCACTTGAGAGATCATACGCTTCTGAATAGCCTGAGTTGTCCGACTTTAATGTTCCTAAGCCTTTCATGCCGTCTTTTTCAGTCCAGCGGAATGCCATTGTGGAATCACTGTCATAATCAGAGTCAGACCCACCGACAACGACGGTGCCATCTCTGGATACATAGTCAGCCCCTGAACGCCCTGAATTATCGGCGCGTAACGTGCCTAGACCCACCATTCCGGTTTTTTCAGTCCAACGAAAAGCATTGCTATCCCCTCCATCTGTGTCAGAAGAACCTACGACAACTGAACCATTGGCAGACACGCCATTTGCCGATGAAATTCCTGAATTATCCGACGTTAATATTCCCAAGTCAGTCATGCCCGTTTCTTTACGCCATCTGAAAGCATGCGTATTTCCTGAGTGAGTGCTTGAATCCCCCACTACCGTTGAGCCATCAGCGGATAATCCATTAGGATCAGAAGTTCCTGTGTTATCGCTTTTTAATGTTCCCAGCCCAACCATGCCTGACTCTCGAGTCCAAATAAACGCAACAGAGCGGTTATCGTCCACTGACGCTTGCCCTGTAACTACCTTCCCATCATCAGAAACTGCTTGGGCATACGAACCGTTAATGCCATCCGTACGTAAACTACCTAAGCCTTCCATTCCGCCACGTTCAGTCCAGATAAATGCACTTCCGCGCCCATCATCTGTACTTGAATAACCAATAATCGTAGAGCCATCCTTTGAAACGCCATTTGTTGACGCACGACCGCTGTTATCTGCTTTCAGCGTGCCTAAATGCATGATCCCTTTGTCTTGTGACCAACGAAACACACCCGAATCACGATTATCCGAACTTTCATTTCCCGCAATAACCTTTCCATCGCCTGAAATCGAAAGATCTTCAGAATCAATACCAGGGCCAATATTGATATCAACCTTTTTCTCAATTTCAAGCTTATTATTCGCAGAATATCCTTGAGACGTTAATAAGGAAATTCCAATAGTCACTGCCAGACTTAATTTATTTAGCTTCATAATATTTTTCGCATAATTTTGTTATTATGAGAATTTAAATTAATCATCAATTCTCAATATGAAATTCAATAGAAACCATTCCTTTTTAAAGCGGGGAAAAGAATATCACTTAAGAAAGATTAAATACATTAGTAAAATCAAGAATTGAAAGCCAAATAAAGCAATGATTTACCCAATGAAGTTAAACCCTGAAAATCAATACGCATCATATTGAAATAAAATAATTTTCTATTAAAAC